>JAYVSE010000441.1:0-10452 GCA_043775635.1 Planctomycetaceae bacterium
CGTATCAAACACGACAAACAAGAGTTGCTGATTCAATTCAAACCGGAAAAGCAACGGCGACCTGCTCCTCGTCGAATGCTAGTATCTAAGCGGCTTCCTATTGCCGACGGTTTTTCAACCCAGAACACATATTTTCATGGAAGCAGAGGGCAAAGATGTAATACGGTTAGTAGACCTGCAACCCAGCAAGCCGCCAATCGTCGGTCATGATATTTTTCGAATCGGAAAGTCTAACGAAGGCACGCTGACAACATTTGCACACTCACGGACAATGAAGCCGTGCGACCACTTCATCTTTGCCCACGCTCCATCTAGCATCGCTTATCGGATTCCAGTAGGTGCGACAGAGTTCAATGCTTACGCATATAATGTCTTCGGCCGGACGGCAAAATTTATCATAGAAGTCAGCGTTGAAGTCAATGTCTCGGGCACAACTGACAGCAACGCAAAATGGTCAAAGGTATACCAATCACCATCCCTTGGCTGGGGCCCAGTTATTGTTCCGTTCAATCGCGCAGTAAACTTTATAAGGCTTTCCGTTGACCCCATTGGCGACAATTTCGGCGACCATTCATACTGGTTGAGGCCTACATTCGTCGTGGCGTCTAATAAGGTTCAACTGGTTCAATCAATGCAGGTTGGAAATGCCGACGTTCCTGGCTGGGCTCATTTTGGCTATGATTCAATTTCCGTCGCACAATATCACACGCCATGGGATGTATACGATCAAGAAGAGACATCCGAATATCTCTGGGCTCACGCCTCTTCGCTGCTGACTTACCAAATTCCAGACGATTTTACTCACTTTACCGCAATGGTTGGAGACGTAAGCCGAAATTCACGTGACTTTGAAATCACCGTTCGTGCTGACAACCAAGAAAAACCTCTCTATCATGCGATTTCCCCTTCTTGGGAATTTATCGATGTGTCAATCCCTCAGAATTCAAGAGAATTGTTCTTAGGTTTAAACGCACTCAAGACTCACGCTAGCGACCAAGCCGTATGGGCGTATCCGCGATTTCACCGACGCAAGTCTTCGACAGTCGTACTTTCCGCAACCCCCAACGAATCCCTGGACTTGATCGGGAGAAACGAAAAGAAGGATGTTCGTGTAAAGAATTGCACGATGGCAGATGAGGTCATTACGCATGTCAGTCGATTCGCCCCTGGTTTTACCAATTGGCGCTTCGTCGCGGGATGCTTGCGAGGTGACGACGATCCCAATGGTCACAATAATTTCTATTGCCTTCATCCGATTTCAGGCGACGAACCGGCAACAATTGACTTTGGCGCGATAACGAGCAAGAACAAAGGCGTGCTCACGATTGACTTTCGTAATTTTCAGACCGACGAAATTCCTCAACCCGGTCATAGAATGGTTATAAAACGGAACGGAGTCGTCTTAGATGATAGGCCCGTCGACACCGTGTACTCATGGCAATCGCTTGACATATCGTTCGACTACGATTTCATTTCGCTGGAGCACTGGGCCAATGGTTGGTTTAATGAACATGGCTTATACGACTTTACCGTCCAGTTTGGAGAGAACCTCACTCCGCGATTGGGGCAGGAATTATCATCGTCGCCGGCCCAGATCCAAGCAGGTGATACGTCGATAGCGGCGGTTGTGACTGCTGTCAAGAAACACAACTGGGATGGAATGCAAACGATTGCCGAGCAAGCGGTTGCGACGGCTGCAAACAGCACCCAGATTGAACAGGCTAATATACTGTTTCAACTGGTCGAACTGGTAACGTTTTATCGTGGCGCGATTGCGAAATCGATCGTTACGTTACAACCTGGCAATGAATTGGACCTCGCCAACGACCTGAAGGCAGTTGTCGTCGAAACAGGACCCGACACGTTAATCATTCGTTTCAATGGCAAAAACAAAGAATATACGCTCGATACTCTCCCATTATCCATCGCTCATAAAATCGCCAAGCTTTCGTTGCCAGACGATTCGCCGACGACGCAAGCAGCCATGAACGCATACCAAGCCATCGCACCCATGGCAACTCCGCCATATCGCGACAAGGCGATTGCCATGCTGGAAGAGATTACCGGCAAAGTTGATGGTGCAGAGCCGGCGAAGTTGGTGGCTGCACTGCGAATGGTTTATCAACCATAATCGCATCGGTCGAAGTCGTCTAATTTGAGTCATCTTACCTACGTATTTCTTTTTTTGACCATAGTCATGATTGTGAAAATAATTAATGCGGGCAGCACGAACGTGATTCGAGCCAAATTGAAATGTGTCTTGTTTGGAGCCTGCGCTGTTTGCCTGGTTAATTTTGTCTCTGCAAAGAGCACGTACGCACAAATTACGTTCACGCCCCCCGAAACTGAACGTCAGCAAGAACTGTTCAAAATTATTGACACTAAATATCAGATTGCAGACTTTAAGTCGCCTGATGAATACCGAAAGCGACAGGAAGCTTTGGTTGCAGTCATCAACAAGGAATTGCAGGGTGTGGATCGAAATGACGAACTGTACTGTACCGTAAAAAGAGTGATTCAGATGACCAATTTCACCAGGGAGATTGCGACGCTGCAACGAATGCAAGGAATACTACGAACGGACTTTGGGATCAATGACGACGCTTTAATGACGGAGCAAATTGTTGAGTATCTTAGCCGCTGTAATGCCACTGGATTAGATGCCGCTTGGCCGGGTCTGGTTGCCATTGTGCGCGAAGCAGCTGAACAGGAACATTATTACATTGTTAAGGAAGTACTCGCCCGAACGATCACGCTTGCCAATCAACATCGCGCAGGGGCAGTCAAGATTAAAGCAGACTTATTCAAAAAGCGGCTGGAGCAACGAAAATCCACACATGATTTGTATGGGGCAGCGATTGCTCGGTTAAACAAAGAACCGGAGAACCGGAAAGCAAACTTCGCAGTCGGTTTTTGGTTGGCAGTTTTTGCCAAGCGGTGGCAGGAAGCCTTACCCTACTTGGCAAATTGTGAGCGACTTTCCTGGCAAACGGCCGCGTCCCTGGAACTCGTTCCAGGGACGAATGCTGAAGCTTACTTGAAGACCGCCGATGCTTGGTGGCAACTCTACGAAACATATGTATCAGCGGCAGTCGATATCGATGCGGTCGTTGCGATCGGCGCACATTTGCAAGATATTTATGCGACAATTGATCAAGAGACCATTGCAGGTGAAGCCAAAGCAATCATAGCCGACCGGCAAAAAAAGATTACCGCGACGCTTGCCAAAGAAGCCGAATTGTATCATTCAATTTCATCGTCGGCAATCGACTCGCCAGGGATGCCTCCGTTACCTGTTGTTACGGCGCCCACGCCAGCACCACCGTTGGCACCTCAACTCCAACCGACGTACCCGATATCTTCTAAGGGCGAATGGGTCGATTTGGTGAATATGGTGAAGGTGCCAGATGATGTGGTTTTGGGAAGCTGGAGTCTTAGTAATCATGTGCTATCTTGCCAGGCGTCTCCCGATGCTACGTGCCGATTCCCGGTGGTAGTGCGAGGAAGCTATGAGCTTGAATATACCTTCGTCCGCAAGGTTGGATCCGAGGCTCTGTTCATTTACATACCTGTAGAGCGTAGCGGTTGCACCCTTGTTCTCAGTGGTTGGAACGGCGATGTCCATGCCCTCAATCGAGTTGATGGAAAAGATGGACGTGACTTGGATGTCGCTACCGGTGCAGTCTTTAGGCCAGGTGTTTTACCAAATTCGTTTATTCACAACTTGCGAGTCTTAGTCACGCAGGGAAACGGACTGGCCGAAGTGATCGCGGTTTTGGATGGAATTCAGATCGTAAATTGGCGTGGCAATAGTACTTCGCTGATGCCGTTTGGTCCATCGAACTTGAACTGCCCCGAGGCGCTCGGTGTCGGGGCTCACCAATCAATTGTCGATTTTGGCATGCTGCGATTTCGCTCACGTCCTGAGTCAACTCGCAGAGGGGTGATGCCATACAGTTGTGCCTACAAACTTGGAGATGATTGGCGAACATCTGTTAATTCAATCGGCAATGGCCCACCAGCGGAAATACGCACTCTTTGTAGAGTCTGGAACAACAGAACTTACTTCGTTTCCCCGACTCCAATGGCGGCGAATGCGGCCCAATGCCTAGCCAAGCAACTAGGTGGCAGGTTGCTGACGATTTCGACCGAGGCTGAGAACGAATTTATCCTAAAAGAAGGTAAGGGGCTGTGGTTATGGATGGCAGCACACCGTCGGACGCAGACAGATGATTGGCGAGACGAAAGAAATCGTCCGCTACGTTACACTGGGAAATTTGGTCCTTGGCAGCCTAACAACCGCGAGTCTGAAACGCAGATGGTGATCATGACAGGCGATGGCGCTGAACGGGGTTGGCATGACTGTGACTCCCCGTGGGCTGGCGCGTACGCCTGTATCGAATGGGGCGAAGAGTATTGATGGTCGGCATTGAGCAAGGCATTTCCCAGTGACCCCTTTGCTCATGTCCCGAATTGTGAATCGTCCGCATTGCCGTCCGATTACTGCGAGCCACACGGCAGAGCTTAGAGGAAAACTTAACGGATCTAACAATGAAAGATCGTCCCGTGGTCAGTGAAAACGGCATCAGCGACGAAACCCTCCGGCGATTTTCGCTTGGGTTGTTACATGACGATCAAGCAGAGCAAGTCGTCGAGTACCTGGAACAGAACCCAGAGGCCGCTGCCAAAGCCGGGGCGATCGGGGCCGATTCGTTTCTTCGTAAAATGATCCAAGCCGGAAGCGAAACCAATACGCGTTCCGCAGAGTCGACCGTCGGTAATAAGCAAGAAGCGACAAGTGCGGCAAGTCAACCAAAGATCGCCGTTCATGACCTGCAATTGCACCCCGAACTCGCCGCGCTTTCTCAATACCGTTTTCTCAATCAGCTCGGCGCAGGCGGCATGAGCTTGGTCTACCTCGCCGAAAACCTACACATGGGTAAACGGAAGGAAGCACTCAAGATCCTGAACGAATCGCAATTGCAACAAACGGCATCCAAAGATCGCTTTGAGCAAGAAATCGCCGTTGCGGGACGGCTGAGCCATCCCAACATCGTGGCTGCTTATTCGGCAATTAAATTGCCGTCATTGAATGTCTTTGCGATGGAGTTCGTCGAAGGCCATGACCTGGAGCATATCGTCAAAGCAAAAGGACCACTGAGAATTGCCGTTGCCTGTGGGATGATTCGTCATGTCGCCGCTGGTTTGCAATATGCGATGGAAATGAAGACCGTGCATCGCGACATCAAGCCCTCCAACTTGATGCTGACCAAATCGGGCACAAAAGACGTCGTCAAGATTCTCGACTTTGGCTTGGCCAAGGCGCAGATGGAATCGGGCAACAACGCTGGCCTAACTTCGACGAACATGGGCATGGGAACTCCGCAATACATGGCCCCTGAGCAATTGCTCAGCGCGGGTTCTGTCGACATTCGTGCCGACATCTATTCGCTGGGCTGTACGCTTTACTATCTGCTCGCTGGCCGTCCTCCGTTTTCAGGAACGCCTTACGAGATTTATCACGCACATCAGTCCAGTGAAGCGAGACCGCTTAATCTGCTCAGACCTGACATACCGGTCGAACTTGCGGCCGTCGTCGCCAAGATGATGGCCAAAGTGCGAGCGAAGCGGTTTCAACAGCCGGACGAAGTATTCGCAGCGCTCGCACCCTTTTTAAGTTTAAAGGCAAATCCCTTGCCCACGCTGGGAGAGTCGATCGAGGGAACAGCGCAAGCGCCAGTGTTTCACTCACTCTCTGCGGTTGATTCAACGCTCGATCGCCGGCATACCCAGATTGAGAACGTGCCGCGAGTGGCCTTTGCGGCACGAGAGGATACGGCGACCAATCAACAACCTAACATTGCCGCTTTAAACGTCTTCGTCAAACCACACGTTAAGAAGGCGGTCAAAACTGACCGTGCCAAATCCAAAGGAGCAATCAAGTGGCTTAGCCTGGGTCTGGTTGGTGTGACATTGTTAGCGGCATTAGCAATGGCTTCGGGGCTGTTCAGTGTCCGCACACCCGACGGCACGATCGTGTTTGAAAAACTACCTGCGGACGCCGACGTAATGGTCGACGGCAAGCAGGTGACTGTTACTTGGAACCAGGGTAACGAGCAAGCGACAGTCGCGGCTAAACCCGGAACTCACCAAGTCGAAGTGCGGCGCAACGGAATCAAGGTTGAAGGTGCGGCCGTGACGGTATCTTCCGATGAAAAAACTTCGCTCGTCGTGCGGGCAAAACCGAACCCTCCGATTCCACCAGTCTCCAAGGAAACGCCAAAACTTGAAAATTCTGTCGCTCAATTACGTGACGAATTCACGAACTCGATCGGATTAAAACTAGCGTTGATCCCGGCGGGAACGTTCATGATGGGATCACCGGAATCGGAGCAGGGTCGAGGTGCGAACGAGACCCAGCATCAAGTGACCTTGAGCAACGATTTCTACCTCGGGACCACAGAAGTAACGCAGGGTCAATGGCAATCGGTAATGGGGACGACGCCGTGGAAGGGCCAGCTAGACGCGCATAATGTGAAGGAAGATTCGAATATCGCTGCGACCTACGTGAGCTGGAATGATGCGTTAGAGTTTTGTCAAAAACTGAGTGCGAAAGAGGGAAAGTCTTATCGATTGCCGACAGAAGCAGAGTGGGAATACGCATGTCGTGGCGGCAGTACCACGGCGTATAGTTTTGGTGATGATACAAGTCGCTTAAGTGAATATGACTGGTGGGTTGGCAACACTGAAATTGAGAAGTATGCGCATGAGGTAGGCTTGAAGCGACCAAATAGCTATGGATTGTTTGACATGCACGGCAACGTTTTTGAATGGTGTTTGGACCGGGACGGTACCTATTCCACTGGCAATGTGACTGATCCAGCGGGCTCTAGTAAAGGCTCGGGCCACGTGTTTCGCGGCGGTTGCTGGTGTATTGACGCCGGGCTCTGCCGGTCAGCGTGCCGTGGTAGCAGCACCACTGCGGAATTCCGCACTAGCTTTATTGGGTTCCGCGTGGTCGTGGAATCGAGCCGTCCACCAATCTCAAAGGAATTGCCCAAAATTGAAACTCCTTTCGCACCATCACCTGACGGATTCACCAATTCCGTTGGGATGAAGATGGTGTTGATCCCGGCAGGAACTTTCATGATGGGCTCACCGAAATCGGAGCAGGATCGACGTTCGAATGAGGCACAGCATCGGGTGACGATTAGCAAGGAATTCTATATTGGGACGACGGAAGTTACGCAGGGTCAATGGCAATCGGTTATGGGGACGACACCATGGAAGGGCAAGCAATACGTGAAGGGAGGTTTGAATAACGCTGCGACGTTCGTGAGTTGGGACGATGCAGTTGAGTTTTGCCAGAAGCTGAGTTCGAAGGAAGGGAAGGCTTATCGTTTGCCGACGGAAGCGGAGTGGGAGTACGCGTGTCGCGGCGGTAGTACGACCGCGTATTGTTTTGGTGATGATCTAAGTCGCTTAAGCGAATATGGCTGGTGGGGCGGGACTGCCGAAGATGGCAGGTTTGGCATCGAGATCGGGATTATGAGAGATGGCAACGCGAAGACTGAGCAGTATGCACATGAGGTATGTTTGAAGCGAGCGAACGGATACGGATTGTTTGACATGCATGGCAATGTTTGCGAATGGTGTTCGGACTATCACGGTGATTACTCAACTGGTAGTGTCAACGATCCAGTGGGTTCTAATTCCGGTTCGTACCGAGTGTCTCGCGGCGGTGACTGGGCCTTCGACGCCAAGTTCTGCCGGTCGGCGTCACGTGGCAGATGGATGCCCTTCGGCCGGGTCGACGTCCTGGGCTTCCGCCTAGTCACAGAATTGAGCAGTCCACCGATCTCCCACGAATTGCCCAATGTTGAAGAACCGGTAGCTCAACCACATGACGGATTCACCAACTCGATTGGAATGAAACTAGCGTTGATACCTGCGGGAACATTTATGATGGGTTCACCGGAATCGGAGCAGGATCGCGGTGCGAATGAGACCGAGCATCGTGTAACGCTCAGCAAGGATTTTTATCTATGCACTACAGAAGTTACGCAGGGTCAATGGCAATCGGTGATGGCGACGACACCGTGGAAAGACCAGCCCCTAGGGGTGGAAGGTTTGAATATCTCGGCGATCTATCTGAATTGGGACGATGCAGTAGAATTTTGCCAGAAACTAAGTTTGAAGGAGGGTAAGGCTTATCGATTACCGACGGAAGCGGAGTGGGAGTACGCTTGTCGCGGCGGTAGTACCACGGCGTATAGTTTTGGTGATGATACAAGTCGCTTAAGCGAGTATGGCTGGTGGGGTGGGCATTTAGGAAATGGCAACGCGAAAACCGAGCCGTATGCGCATGAGGTAGGTTTGAAGCGGTCAAACGAATACGGATTGTTTGACATGCATGGAAACGTTTTTGAATGGTGTTCGGACTGGAACGGCAATTATCCGACGAGTAGCGTGATTGATCCGGTGGGTCCTAGTGCAGACTCGAGCCGCGTGTTTCGCGGTGGTTCTTGGTCCTTCTTCGCCAGGGGCTGCCGGTCGGCGTTCCGTGGCGGCAGCGGCAGCACGCCGGGCTACCGCAGCGGCGACCTGGGCTTCCGTGTGGCCGCAGGATCGAGCGATCCACCGATCTCCCACGAATTGCCCAAAGTTGAAAAACCGGTGGCTCAGCTTGAAGTATTCACCAATTCGATTGGATTGAAACTTGCGTTGATACCTGCGGGGACATTCATGATGGGCTCACCGGAATCGGAGCAGGGGCGAAATGCAAACGAGACTCTGCATCGGGTGACGATTAGCAAGGATTTCTATCTTGGGACGACCGAATTGACGCAGGGGCAATGGCAATCAGTGATGGGAACGACACCATGGAAGGGTCTGAAATACTTTAAAGAAGGGTCGAATTTTGCTGCAACGTGCGTAAACTGGCACGACGCGGTCGAATTTTGCAAGAAGCTGAGCGAGAAAGAAGGTAAAGCTCATCGCTTACCGACGGAGGCAGAGTGGGAATATGCTTGTCGCAGCCGGACCGCGACGAGATATAGTTTTGGCGATGATGTAAGTCGCTTGAGCGACTACGGTTGGAGCAGCAAGATTTTCTACAGTAGCGTGAATACGAACGATCGCGATTTAAAAAACGCGGAGTTTGTACACGAAGTGGGTTTGAAGCGGGCAAACGAATTCGGATTATTCGACATGCATGGAAATGTCTATGAATGGTGTTCGGACTGGCTGGGCGATTATCCGACGATTAGCGTGATTGATCCAGTGGGTCCTAGTTCTAGTGAATTCTCGCATCGCGTGTTTCGCGGCGGTAGCTGGCACTTCGACGGGAATTGGAGGGCCGCGCTCCGTGGTCACACCTCGCCGGGCAGCTCGAGCTTCAGCCTGGGGTTCCGCGTGGCCGCTGATCGGTAAAACCTGAGTTCAAGTCAAGCACGATCGAGCGGAATCCGCCTGCATGCGTGTTACCGCCAGACGCTAGCGCCAATGCCATCGCTCCGCGATTCCCACTCTTTCCTGCGGTTTGGTTTCCAGGGGTTGGCACCCAAGGCTTTCAAATGTAGCCGCTCTGCGGCTGACGAAAACTATTTTTCGATTTTCTGTGACAGGTTCTTTTGGCTGGCCGCCTTCTCTTGGTGGACGAACGGTCCACGATGTACCGCACCCGCAAATGAGGCCGAATAACATGCTTGCCGCTCCATCCTACGTTGCTCAATCGATGATCGACGAAATTCAATTTTTCATTGATAAATCTTCATCGCACGTTGAACGATTAGCGGTTCTGCCCCAGACGGTTGCCAACGTATCTTGTCTGGGCGCGGACGAAATTTCGGCTGAAACGGCTGGTTTGGTCGATTGCCGTCCCAGCATCATGCCGGCCGCAGACAACTTGCGAGTCATTCGCTTTCAGCGCGTTTTGAAAACTTGCCTGAAACGTCATACGCTGACCGTCGCCATCACGACAGGGATTCTATTGTCAGTTGCTGTCTCGCTCGGTGCAACGAACATCGCTGTGTTCTCAGGTCTGACGTGCTACTTGCTCGGATCAGCCTGTTCCGCGTTGATCTTTTTTCAGGGAATGCAAAACGCTGCGTTCGCCGACGAAAAGTACTGAAGAACGTCGTTGACATTCCAAATGGGGCGTCAAACTATTCCTTGAATCTTGAGATTCCGTTTCTGTTGGATGTACCCATTTTTTCTACACAGACATCAGAAAGCGACTCCCCGGAGTCTTAGAAAAGTATGGCCCGTCCCATAAAAAATGCAACATTGGGGTAGGTGGAAGTTAGGGCAATACGTTATTTTCTGGGTCATGAGCAATGGATTGCATGTGATAGCCGAAATTCGTAAACGGGCGGTTCTCGCGGTTAGCGGCGGAATGTCACGAGCAACGGTTGCTGCAGCGTTTGGTGTGGACCGAGTTACAATGTATCG
>JAYVSE010000442.1:0-2385 GCA_043775635.1 Planctomycetaceae bacterium
GCATGGCTCCGGTATCCAATGATCTTCCAAAATGAGTCCGCGGCGAACGGATGTTCGCCGGGGACAGGCCATGCCATTTGCGTACCATCGACCGAGATATCCCTTGCCAAGTTGCACCTCTGCAGAGCTTGACTCCGTTTTTCTCGGCAATTCCAGTCTAACCTTTGCAAGCGACAGTCATAGCGATTCATTGGATGCCGCCCCGATGTGAGACTTGGGCGGCTAAACTTTCGCGAATAGAATTCGACGACCAAAGCAATCGCGGCGCGGACCGGCAGTGGTGAGTCAAAATCGTTAGCCACTCAAAAAACATTCCTCGGCGGAATAAATCTGCATTAACTGCCTGAGTTTCCTTGAGTTATATTCCAGAGTAGAATAACGTATGGTCGATTAAACGAACGGACTCTTTTGCCTCCCGGCTCAAAAAGCTTCAAAAAAAGAACGGGCGGGAAGTGAAAGCCGTTTTGGACAACTTGGATACTTACCTCGTATCGCTGAACCAAGGTGTTCGTCCGCTACAGTTGTTCCAGCATAGTTTTGTGCATAACGAGCAAAAAGGGGTTCACGCGATCGACCAATCGCCGCTTAAAAAAGGCTTCAAGGAATTGCAACTCTACGTTTTTGCTGAAGAAGAACCACAGGCGCTGCATGTGCTGACGAATGGTGACAAAAGTCAACAATCAGGCGACGTGAACGACTGTGCAAAATATGTGGACGAATTACGAACGGCCGGTGTCGATGACCGCACTCAGTTGGCCAAACCCGAGATTCCTAAAGTCGACGATAAACCTCCATCCGATGAAACCAATCATGACCGATAAAACACATCACTCCGTTACCGACCTGTTGAGCGATATCAGTGATGATGCGCAATTCGTTGATGACGTGCGCGAAACCGCTGCTGATCGCGAATTGGTAAAGCATCTGATAGCCCATCGCGTTAAGGCTGATCTGTCACAAAAAGAGTTGGCTGTAAAACTCGATTGCACTCAGAGTCGAATTTCCAAACTGGAACAAAGCCTCGACGCCGAACTTCGATTAGGCGATTTGAAGCAATATCTGGATGCGCTCGACCTGCGCTGCCGGGTGACCATCACACCTAAATCGGTCAAGGCAGTTGACGAGGTCAAATTCCACGCCTTTCGAATTCGTGAACTGCTCACCCGCTTGGTAAAGCTTGCGAATGAGGATGAAGAAAACATATCGAATGGGATTGCGAAGTTTGCCTGTTTGGAGGTGCCAATCAATTTGCTTAAGGTCGTTTCTGATGCCGTACAACATCTCCCCGCAAGCGTGCTGGAGCGCGTGATGCCGAGACTAGCAAGCGACGATTGTTTCGTTTGTGATTCAACTGATTTTGAGGCTGGAGTCCTTGCCTCCGAGGACTCGGCAGTCTGCCTAAAGTCATAAGGCAGTGGGAAAGTCGATTGTCCTCAAAAAAAGTTTTTTGAATCGCCCCTTGCCAAAACTTAAGACCGTCGCTGACACCATTGATGCTCAAGCGGCAAAATCCCGTTCATGTTTCTTGACAACGATCGCCGTCGCGGCCAAGATCATGGTCACCGACTGCTCAAGACGATCAATGGGAAGTCGCTCAATGACCCGGGTATCGGCACCATGTATGACTTGGAATTCCTGACGGACCGCCGAGCGATCGTGGTGGGGAATTTCGGCCATCGCGTGATTGACTTGGACGATCTGAACGTGGTCTCGCGTTGGAATGGTCACGAAGGAATTACATTTTCGTTGGCGTTACCGTCGACTTCCGGAATTGTTTTGAGCGGAGCCAGCAATCGCCTGATTCGAATGTGGGACATCGAACGCGGCATTGAACTGCGTCGTTTCACCGCTGACGGCCAACAGATCGAAGGGCTGCGCGTGACTCCCGACAGCCGCTGGTTGGCGAGCCGCACGTTCGACAGCACGTTGTCATGGTTGTGGCTGGTAAACCACAATTGGTCAAACTTGACCCAGAGACACACCTAGCACCTCCGACAATTCAAAAGTAATCCGGCTGGTTCGAATCGCCGCACCTGTTGGATCAATACGACGGACCGCAAATCGAGTTTCAGTATTTCTTCGCTCAACGTGAATCGATCGAAACGATTGTCTACTTGGTTGACGTCGTCGGTATTCGAGAGCCCTTGCAAGTGCATCGTATCAGTGTTGATGCTCAAGGATGGTTGGGACGTTCGCAATGTCACGACAATCGTTGGTCTGTCAAACAAACTTAAGCCGGTAAGCTTACCTATTCGCTCACCGCGATCGCGATCAAGCGCCCAATCTAAGTTCTAGTTTAGCACTTTTGGGAATTGATATTGGCACGAAAAAGGCGGCTCGCGACAATGGCGATTGAACGTTCAAACTTTCAATCTCATTGGCACG
>JAYVSE010000443.1:0-14689 GCA_043775635.1 Planctomycetaceae bacterium
CGTCAATGGCTTGTCGACGTGCTCAGGTGAGCCAATGAATAAGTGTAGGCGTGTTCTCCGAACTCGCAGCGACAGCGCTGCGAGCTGCGAGCTGCGAGCTGCGAGTTCGGAGAACACGCCTACAATCAAGCATCAAGCTGATGTAAATGAAATTCTCCTGAGGCCAAGCTTTCCGTTGCGAGCTGCACAAGATGCGCATGGTGCGTAAACAGAATCACTTGAGTCTTGAGAGATAACTCAGAAAGTATTCTCAACGTAGCCGCAGCGCGAGTATCATCGAATTGGATCAGGCAATCGTCAACGATCAGCGGAATCGGCTTGTGATTACGAAGATGGACATCGAGACTCGCGACCCTCATCGCAAGGTAAAGGGCATCTGCCGTTCCATCGCTCAACCGATTCGCAGGGACCAGTGCCTTGTCGCGTTGCTGAACGGCGAAAAGTGTCGGCTTGTCGCTGTCATCAAAGTGGGGAGGCAACAGGGGACACGCGCAGACGTGCCTCCGTCGAGCGAATACGAATGCCTTGACAGAAAGCACGTTTGCGAGTCCTCTTGGTAACAGGATATTGAGCTCAGTAGAGAGCGAAATGATTAGAAGAATGTTAGAGCGAGAAAGGAATTCGACACGATGGACATCTGCCGAACGTTGCTCTGCGCTGGTTTTGCTTTGCTGGTCTGGAATCTTCAGTTTCGCCGAATCCGCCCCATCCGTGATTTTTTGATCTCGGGAATCAACTACCCATTCCACTTAACCCTCATGGCCATGCTGATTCTCTTCATCTGGGGAGTGATCGGCGAGAGTTTCGGAGCCCAGGGGCTCTTTCTGGAGAACGATCCACCGACGCAGATCCTGCTTGGGGGTGGAATCATGTTACTTTTTGCCACGCTGATCCTGCACTATTCCGTGCTCGACTCGCCTGGGCGATGGTGGAACAATTCATTGAAGACTCTGATCGGAGTCATTCGCAACGGCAACCGCCTGATGCCGCCCGAGTATCCGGTGCAGCGAATCCTGCGCAATGGCTTCCTCGAAAAGCTCGACCAGCACGAAATCGAGATCATCTATGATCTTGCCTATAAAGCCAGGACAGATGATTCGCGGGTCGACTCGGAAAACGCCCGCTTCGGCTCCCAATTGATAGAAATGCTGCGGGGCGAACCGTTCCGCCTTCTCGTCTCGCCAGCGATTTTGCTGATCAATGGTTTCATGCTTGTGTTGCTGGTTGGCGTGGTACCATCAGTCGTCGTACCGTTGTTTGCGGGCGATTCCGTCCTGTTCCGCGAGCGTCTTCCTTGGCTGGTGGGAGTGATCCTCGGGGATTTGCTGGGAATCTTTTTCGCTTGCGTTACGACGCGTTGGGCGGCCCGGGCTGCCGGGTGGGAATTGTTTCAAGGTCAACTTCTCGAATCCATCCGCGCCCTGACGGATTCGACGTTGCGAAAGAGTGCCGCATCGTCGAGTGACCAAGGCGACGAGATCCCCAACCGGCGCCGTGTGGTGTCGCGAGAAAACGGAGCGGAAGCCCCGCACTGGGTGTCACTCCTTTTCACATTCTTCGTCATTCACTTTTTCGTTAATATCGTCCTGCCCGAGAGTCTGACGTCGAGATGGATCGAATGGCCAGAGCACACCTACATCGATGTGCCGGGACACGGTGCTAATTCCCCGAACTCCGTTGACCTATGGACGCGATTTCCTTGGTTGCCTGTGTTCGTACTGCTATCAGAGGGGGCTGGGGCCATCGCCCTGCTTCACGCGTCCGCCGTTTTTCGACGCAGCCGGAGGCTGGTCGCCATCGACTTGAAAGTCGATTGGTTCAACGCGTATGCCAAACTACTCACACGGGTTGTCCTGGATACACTTTCGAATCGAAGCGCACAGATAATTCTCTTTGGATTCCTGGCGTTGCTGGCTGCTCTCTGCGTTCTGATTGCCTCGTTGACCACCCCGCTCCCTGCAAGATCGCTGTGGGATGGATTGCGGGGGGCACTGTTTCTGGGGTCATTCCTTGGTCTCTGGCTGCTCGCGTTTCGACTCGCCACGTGGTTTGTCGCCAACGGGCCGGACCATCGAGTGCCACGCTGGGGTATGTCGGTCGCCATCCTAGTTCTGCTGGTACTGCTATATCTCGCGGGGACCAGCCGCTGGCTGGTCGTACTGCTGACATCCACCGCCACACTCTCCCTGCTCTCTCCGTCGTTCCTCTCTCCGTCGTTCAGACGCGGCACGGCCGGGGGCTCGGACAAACAAGTCAGGTGGCTGGCGATTTTGGTCACTGCTGTGGGCGCAACGTTCCTCACCATGCTGCTGACAAACGCCAGTGCCGTTGCAACCGCGATCTGGATCAGCCTTTCGATCCTGGTCACTGGAGCGACAGCAATGATTGAAGTCGCGCGTCGTCGCCCGACGCTCCTCTACCCGTTAACGCTCATACTCGCGTTTACAACATTTTCGGTGACCTACAACGCGCTTGATGAACGCTGGCAATCGGCGATGCCCGCCGCTGGTTCGGTCGCGTGTATGGCCAGCCTGATTGCGTCCGTGTACACGATTATCGCTTTCTTTTGGCCGAAGGCGACCTTCAGGGCAGCCGCAGTGGTCGTCGCGATACTGTTCCTGCTAAATGGGAATGCTTGGTTCGTCGCCCCCAATCAGTTCAAGACGACGTTTCCCAACATGCAGGCGTATTACGCACTTCCGGTCTATCTCAAATCTCGGGACTACTTTCGAGACACGACGCCGTCCGCAGTGCAACTGCGTAATCGCAAGGTGACCCGCGATGTCGATCGCCTGGATAACCAGGGAGAAAGCCAGCGTTTGGCGACCGCCTACTTCCAGATGCTCGGGCAGCATGCCAAGCCTGATGGCGGCCACGCGATTCGGATCTCAGTCGAAGACCCGCGCGGGCGGCTCCGTACTGGCGTGGGCGACGAAGTGCAACTTGTCGCTGAAGAATGGTACACGACATTGATCGATGGCGAAGACTGTATCGTCTTGGCCGAGGAGCCCTTCTACCGCAAGATCTACCGCTGGTTTCGCTACGAGAAACTGCAACTCGTCCGCAGCGGAATTGTCCGGGGACAGGCCTACTCAATGAGGCCGGCTGTGGATGCGTCTCAACCCCGACCGAGTGACAGCGACGAATTCTCGCTGCGTTATGAGCCGCTGGAAGGTCCGGGCGACCGGCTGGGACTCCGTTTGCGAAAGCTGGCCAGTGCCTACCAGGAGGCTGCAGCCGACTACGTCCTGATTTCGATGTACTGGAGCGGACGTGTTGCGGCAGTGACGCATGCCGCGCACATGGACATGTACGAAGTCGAGTTCGACATCCCGCCCGGTAATCAACCGCTCGACGAAGCTCAAATGCACACGATGAGCATCTGGCTGGAGCGATGTCACTTGGATTCGGTGCGACCGGTGACAAAAGTCGACACCCACATCGAAATGGGCCTGCCGGGGACGGTTTTGCCGCAAGTCCCGGCAGCCGTGCCGGGGGATTGTCTAGTGCTGGAAGAAGCACGCGACGAAGCCCCCGTCCCCGTGGGGCTCTACCTTGCAGGAGCGAGCAATGCACCCGGGCGCTCCTCCAGTTTCGCGCCCTACTGGCCCACCGCTGAGAATCTAGCTCGAAACATGGAGAAGTCGCCACTCCCGGCTCAAGGAACTGCGCCGGCGTATACGTTACGGCTGGCACATGATCGCGGATTTTTCGCCCGCCCGCGCCGGGAAACCGCTGCGGTGTCAGCCGAAGTCGCGGAAGAAACTCAGCGGCCAATCAGGATCGCTCTGTACAATTCCAACCGGGTCCGACCAGGCGACCGTCTCATCCTTTCGTGGAACAGCCACGGAAAACCGCCTGGACCTGGAGAAGCCGGACGCGGAGGCATCTTTGAGATCCAACCATTGGAGATTGATGGAATCCCGGAGGGTGATGCAGAATCGCTACCCCCTGGTTATCGCTGGACGACACTCCTGCCGGTTACCTCATCGGGAACTCCAGAAACAGAATTCCCATCGAATTCTACAAACGGCGAGCGTGAGATATTCGTTGGCGAATGGCAGCTCCTCAACCTCTTGAATAACACGGAAGTGCTGCTTTCGTGGAAGCGGCTCGTCGGCGAACTGTGGACGCATAAAAAGCCCAAACTGGTCATCGTAACGGTGAGCGGCGGTGGCATCCGCGCCTCGGTTTGGACCTCGGTCGTGCTCCATAAACTGGAACGAACCCTTGGAGCGGATTTCCCGTTTCATATCCGGTTGATCACCGGAGCGTCAGGGGGAATGGTCGGCGGTTCCTATTACTCGACCTCCCTGAAGCCGCCGTCCCCCGCCGTCCTGCACGGCGGCCCAGCCGATTTCTCGGCACTTCACGGAATCACGGGTGGCCAATTTGTCGATCGGATGGCTGCGAATCAGCTCGACGCTGTCGCGGGACGCTTGGTTTTTGCTGACCTGATCAGCCCCTTGAACCCGTTCCTTCAAAATGGGGACCGCGGGAAAACGCTTGAGCAGACTTGGATGCGATGGACGGGCGGCGAGCGACAGAGTCCGCTGGGACGCTCCCTCCAGTCTTATGCTGCGGATGAGCGGCTTGGACGGCGACCATCATTGGTCTATACGCCGATGATGGTCGAGGACGGCCGCCGACTGCTCGTCAGCAACCTAGACCTCGCGTTTGCCACTCGCAACGTTGCCGGCCTGCTGATCGAACCGTCTTCCCGGATGATCGAACGACGCGCATTTCAGGGAGATGATCTCGACCGGACAATCCATGACGAAGACGATGTGTTGTCCCTCTCGTCAGTTGAGTTTTTCAGACTTTTCCCCGAATCACACGATTTTCGAGTGACGACCGCAGCTCGCATGAGCGCTTCGTTCCCCTGGGTCTCGCCCGCGATCAGCTTGCCCACGTCGCCTCCACGACGAGTTGTCGACGCCGGCTACTATGACAACTACGGGGTCAACCTGGCGGCCCTGTGGCTCTCGAAGATGCGGCCCTGGCTGGAGGCAAATACCTCGGGCGTGATCGTGCTCCAGATCCGTGACCATGTCAGCCAGGATGCCCGGACCGAGATTGATTTTGACCGCCTTGCCGTGACATCGGCCCTGGACCGCCTGACATGGCACGCCGGCAGCGAGCTGCTGGCTCCTGGCATGCAGGCGATCAGCACGCCGCTGCTTGGTATTTCCAACGCCCGTCAGTGGTCGATGTCCTTCCGCAACGATGAACAGGTCGACCTGCTCGACCTCCTGTTCGACGGCGCAAACCGCGACTTCTTCAGAACGGTCGTCTTTGAATGCCCTGTGGACGTGTCGCTCAACTGGCAGCTGAGCACACGGGAGAAGGATGTTTTGGCGAGCGGATTCGGGCAAGCGGATGCCGATCCGCGCGAAGAACTCGCCCGCACCCGAGACTACCTCGTCGGCCCTTATTCCTACGAAATTCACAAATGGATGGTCGACCATCGAAACGAACCGAACTTTGAAGCCGAATTGAAGATCAAGTATGCCGAACAGTTGCGCAGGCTAGGAATACGCGACACCGATCACCTGAGCGTCCGCCAAAGCCAACAGTTGTACGAGAACATCATGATGAACCTGAAACGGCTGGAATTGCTCCGTGACTGGTGGCGGAATGACCATGTGGATGCCTCGCTGAATCGCTGACTTCGCGGCGTTGTGCTTGCACAAGCCTGAGACCGAGACACGTCTTTGATCGTGTTCGCGCCATATTGCCCGGAAGCCACAATGAATAGTCGAAAGACCTCACGGTGATGCCGATGTCGGAATCGAAAAGTTCTCAGTAGAGTTATTCGTCGGCAAGAATTCGTTGCATTCCTATATTTCAGAAGTGTCTGCCAGCAGAACGAGATCATCCTGTTCAGCTCCCTCGTTGTCCGCGGTCGCGTAATCGGTCATCGAATGATCGATCGCTGAAATGGTCGGCCCACGCGAGTGGCTTTGGTTTAACAGCGACGATTGAATTTCCTGCCGACTGACTTGGGACACTTGAGGGATTGCCACATTCGAACTGCTCGTTGTAGCCTGTGAATGAACAAACTGTTCAAGATCGACCATCGGCGAAACCGACTCAGCTTCGGCGCTTCCACCTCGCTTGATTCGCGAAAGGGCATTGATAATTTGCAATGCGTCGAGTGCGCTGATTTTGTCGTCGCCCGAGACGTCGAAGTACAACGTGCTGATCTCGCCATCATTGGTCGGCAACTTGATCGGTCCGTTGCCGCGACGACGTAGTTCGTTGATGATCCGCAGTGCATCCATCGGTTGTACGTCCCCATCGCGATCCGCGTCGAACTTATTGAGTGGGTTCTGCATCAAGCGATCGTTTCGCAAATCAATTTCCGCTGTCCCACTGGCGGTCGATTCGACAATGATATGTGTGAACTTACCATCAATAAATTTCGGTGCGCCTATTTTCCATCCCTTACCAAATTCGACGGTACCGCCGTTGTTCGCAACGACATCGAGTTTATCCGTCGTCGATGACGCGGCTTTCACTTTGTCGATAGTGACAACCAACTTATTGCTGCCCGTTCCTGTTCCAGTGATGTCGATCCCTTCGATGTCTTGCACGGTGATTTTCGCATTGGTCAAATCGAGCGTCTGACCCGCTTCGACCAGTTTGAGGATGTCTTTACCGAGTCCGCCATCAAAGCGAAGTGTGGCCCCTGCGAGCGATTGGAGAATAGTGAGTTGCAGGATGTCCTCCAGCGAGGAACCGTTCAAATTCAGCGTCCCGAAGCTGCTGATCGGGGCTTTGAACAAAACGGTCGTACCATGTCGCACAACGAGATCATTGCCTTCGACGACGACGCTCGTGTCGCCGCCGGGTGCCGCGATATCGAGTACCGCCGAAGGCGACGCAGCGACGATGGTTAGCAGGTAATCTTCGACTTCGCCGTCCGCAGCCGCACCAGTCGGAAGAAGCCCGCCAGCGGTACTCAATCGGAACCGTGCCGCAGTAGCGCCAGCCGTCGCGTTCGCGGAAATGGTAGAGCTGAGTACGTTCTCGCCGGCGAAGACGTTGGCTGAGGTAAAGATTTGCTCGCCAGTGTCGGACCAATCGCCGTCCCGGTTGAAGTCGATCCAGCCATCTAGCTTCGCGTCTTGGGATACGTTCACCAGAAAACTTGACTTCGTTGAAGTCCCGCTCGCTGTGAACAAGCTTGCTGATTGCGTAACGCCATCGTCATCGCTACCGTCGCCGTCGGCTGCCGCGGATGGTTGCCCATTAGCTTCTGGGTCGACTGAACTGCCCAAGAACAACGGTCCAACAATGTGATTCTCGCCGTTTTGGGCCAACGTCACTGGGTAGTCGACGGTAAACCCGGATTGTGCGGCAGTGGGCGCATCGCCAAAGTCGAGATTCTTCGGCTTGTCGATGCTCACCGCGTAGTCTTCGACTTCTCCAGCACCGCCGACGCCGAGCGGCGTCAAACCGCCAACTAGGCTGACGCGAAACCGCGCGTACGAATTGCCCGCCATTGCGGTTGCCGGCACGGGGAAGGTCAACGGATTGAGTCCGGAAATGATGGTCATGCTACTGAAAATCTTTTCTGCCAGATCGTCGAAGACGCCATTGCGGTCGAAGTCGACCCAGGCCAGGCATCGAGCTTCGCCGTCGCGGCGTTTGTGAGCGTCACCGTGGCGGTCGCTGGTTGGTTGGCGGCCAACGCCGAGAGCAGCACCCCATCCTCGTCATTCAGATTCAACAGGTTGTCCCCGTCGGCACCGAACGATGGCGCCCCATCGGGGTCGATGTCGATCCGACTTCCCAGCCGGGGTCCGGCAATCGAATGACGCGGCCCGTCGCTCGCCAGCAGCGTCCCGAAGGCATCGGGCGCGTCACCGTAATCAAGGTCCAGGGACTTTTGAATGCCCACTCGATAGTCCTCGACTTCCCCTGGGCCGGCGGCGCCGAGTGGGGTCAAACCGCCTGTTGCACTGACGCGGAACCGCGAGTACGAAAGCCCAGGCGTCGCGTTAGTCGGCACTGCAAACGTCAGCGTATTGACGCCGGCGACGATGGTGGTATTGCTGAAAATCTTCTCGACCAGATCATCGAAGATGCCGTCAAGATTGAAATCGATCCACGCGTCGAGCCGGGCGGAGACGGCATTGCCGAGCGTTACTGTGGCGGTAGTCATATTACCGACGGTCATGGCTGGCAAAATCACGCCGTCCTCATCGTCGACGCCCGCCAAATCGTCGCCGTTGGCGGCGATGGTCGGCGCGCCATTGGTTTCCTGGTCGATCAGGTTGCCCAGGCGGGGACCGGTGATCGGGTGCCGCGGCCCGTTGCTCTCTTGAAAGGTGCCGTACGTGTCAGGCGCATCGCCAAAGTCGAGATTCTGCGCCTTGTCGATGCTGACTGCGTAGTCGTCGACTTCTCCAGCGTCGCCGACGCCGAGCGGCGTCAAGCCGCCGGCTAGGCTGACGCGAAATCGCGCATACGAATTACCCGCCATCGCGGTCGCCGGCACTGGGAAGATCAACGTGTTGAGCCCAGAAACGATGCTAACACTACTGAAAATCTTTTCGGCCGGATCGTTGAAGATGCCATTACGGTCGAAGTCGACCCAGGCGTCGAGTTTCGCCGCGGCGGCGTTACTTAGGGTTACTGTGGCGGTCGTCGTGCCGCCGATGATTAGCGTGGGCAGTGCCACGCCGTCTTCGTCATCCAGGTTAGACAGGTCGTCACCGTTCGCTGCGATCGACGGCACACCATTAGGCTCCATGTCGATTCGGCTACCAAGCCGCGGACCGGCGATGGTGTGCCGCGGACCGTTGTTCCACAGCGTCGTGCCGTAGGTGTCGAGCGCATCGCCATAGTCCAGGCTTGGCGCCCCCTCGATACCTACGGGATGGTCCTCGACTTCTCCCGCGCCGCCGAAACCCAGCGGTGCGAGGCCGCCGGTCGTGCTGACGCGGAACCGCGAGAACGAACTACCTGACGTCGCACTCGCCTGTACGGGGAACGTCAACAGGTTAAGCCCTGAAACGATGCTCGCGCTACTGAAGATCTTTTCGGTCGGATCGTCGAAGAAGCCGTTCTGATCGAAGTCGATCCAGGCATCCAGCTTCGCCGACGCGGCGTTTGTGAGCGTCACGGTGGCGGTCGTCGTGCCGCCGGCGACTAGGGCCGAAAGCAATACTCCGTCCTCGTCGTCCACGCCCGTCGTATCGTCGAAGTTCGCGCCGATCGATGGCATGCCATTCACGTCAACGTCGATCAGGCTCCCCAGGCGAGGTCCGTCGATCGTGTGCCTGGGACCATTGCTGGACAAATGTGTGCCGTAAGTGTCTGGTGCATCGCCGTAGTCGAAGGCAATTGCCGGCTTGAGACTCACGGCGTAATCCTCGACTTCCCCGGCGTTACCGAAGCCGACCGGGGCCAAGCCGCCGACCGCGCTGACGCGGAACCGCGCGTATGAACTTCCCGGCTCGGCCGCTCCGGGCACTGTAAACGTCAGCGGATTGGCGCCGGAGATGATCGTTGTACTACTGAAAATCTTCTCGGCCGGATCATCGAAGACGCCGTCAAGGTTAAAGTCGATCCAGGCATCCAGTTTCGCGGAGGCGACACCGCTCAGAATCACGGTGGCGGTCGCCGAACTGCCGACTGTCAGGACCGACAGTGTCACGCCGTCCTCATCGTCCAGGTTCGATTGGTCGTCACCGTTGGCGGGAGTCGACGGTGCTCCGGTTGGTTCCAAGTCAATGCGGCTGCCCAGGCGCGGCCCGCCCGACAGGTGCCTCGCGCCGTCGCTCAAGAGCAACGTGCCGTACGGGGTGGGCGCGTCGCCAAAGTCGAATGACGGCGGCAGGATGTTCACCTGATAATCTTCAACTTCGCCCGGGCCGGCCAACCCAGTCGGGAGCAGCCCGCCGGTCGTGCTGACGCGGAACCGCGCGTACGTAACGCCCGCCACGGCCGTGACCGGCACGGCAAAAGTCGGTACGTTCGTGCCGGCGGAGATCGTCGTGCTGCTGAAGATTTGCTCGGAGGGGTCGAAGACGAAGTTATTGTTGAAATCGACCCAGGCATCCAGCTTCGCCGACACGGCGTTGCTGAGTACGACGTGCGCCGTCGCGAGGCTGCCGACCATCAGTCCGCTAATCGTTACGCCGTCTTCGTCGTCCTGCCCCGTCGTATCGTCGCCGTTCGCGCCCGTCGACGGCATGCCATCCATGTCAATGTCGATCAGGCTCCCCAGGCGAGGTCCGGTCACCGGTTGCTGGGGTCCATTGGGCAACAGGGTTCCGTACGAATCGGGCGCATCGCCAAAGTCATATTGCGGGCAGAATTCCGTCACGCAGTTGCAGAAGAGGCCACTGCTCAATCTCTGGTGCTTCGTATCGGTTCCCAGCCCGCCGATCAGCAGGTCGAGTCCGGGCCCGCCCCACAACACGTCGTCGCCGCTGCCGCCCGAGAGGGCGTCCGCGCCGCCTCCGCCATCGAGCTGGTCGTCGCCGTCGCCACCAATGAGAATATCGCTCCCGTTGTCGCCAAAGACAGTATCGTTACCGTCGTCGCCCCAGAGCTGGTCCCAGCCGTCGTCGCCGTGGGTGCAGTCATTCCCGTTGCCGCCGAACACAAGGTCAACGTCGTTGCCGCCGTACAGGCAATCGTCCCCATCGGATCCCAAAAGGATATCGAGTCCATCGTCGCCGTAAATCAGATCGTTCCCCCCGCCGCCAACGATCACGTCAATAAAGTCGCCGCCGTTCATTGTGTCGCTGTTGTCGCCGCCGGCCATTACGTCCAGCCCCCACTGGCCGTCCATGCGGTCGACGCCGGCGTTGCCATACATGAAGTCGGTGGCCAGCCCTCCCAGCATCGTGTCGCAGTCGTCTCCCCCCAGCATTACATCGATCGACAGGAGCATCCATCCCAGGCCCAGGTCGCCGTACATCGTATCGTTGCCGGCGTCGCCGTAAAGAAAATCGCTGCTGGCACCGCCATCCATCATGTCATCGCCGGCGCCGCCGAACACGAAGTCTTGGGAGAATTCACCGAGGGTGCTATTGTCCCCGAGCAGGTTGTCGTTGCCGTTCTGTCCAAAGACGAAGTCCATGCCGTTCCCGCCATCGATATTGTCGGGCCCATCGCCGCCGAAGGTCAGGTCGGACGACAACAGGAAGAGCAGATTGTTCGAGTCGCCTTGCAGCGTATCCGCGCCGTCGCCGCCGACGATCAAGTCGGTGGCGGCGCCGCCGTCAATGGTGTCGTCGCCAGCCCCGCCAAGAATTACGTCGGGCGAGATTTGGTCGAAGACTTCGTCGTCACCCTTGATATTGTCGTTACCGTTGCCGCCGAATATCACGTCGAGGCCGTTGCCACCGTTGATCGTGTCAGCACCGTCGCCGCCGGAAACGAAGTCAACCGACATTACCAGCAGAAGCGAGTTGCTGTCCCCAATGATATTGTCATTGCCTAGGCCGCCGAAGATGTAGTCGGGCTGTGATCCACCGTCAAGCGTGTCGTTTCCGTCCTCGCCCCACATCCAGTCCAGCGAGTTGGTGAGCAAAAACGATTCATTGTCGCCAAACATCTGGTCGTTGCCCGCGCCGGACGGGGAGTACGTCATAGACGGTGTAGATTTTCCCCCCGGCTTCGCCGTACATCGTGTCGACACCGGTCCCGCCGAACAGGAGGTCGACCTGATCGCCGCCATGCAGAGTGTCTTGACCATCATTCCCGAAAATCACGTCGACCCCCTTGTCGCCGTGCAGGTCGTCGTCACCCAGGTTGCCCAAGAGCAGGTTGCCGACGTGGACGACGGTTCCCCACGGCATCGTGACGTCGCGACCGGTGTCGCCGTAGATGGTGTCGTTGCCGCCGTTGCCCATCGCAAAGTCGATCTCGTCATTGCCGTGGATCGTGTCGTTGCCCCCTGTTCCCAAAAGAATGTCAATGCCGCCATCGCCGTTGATGGTGTCCTGGCCGCCCGCGTGTGTGGCAGAGAACACATCGAGCACGTCGTCGCCGAACATCAGATCGCCGCCGTCGCCACCATGCAATTCGTCATCTCCTCCAGGGCGGCTGCCGAACAATGAAAGCTCGAGGAAGTTATCGCCGACTACCAGGTCGATCCCGTCGTCGCCGTAGACACAGTCATTGCCAGTGACCCCCGCCAGATCGATCACGAATTCGCCGAACAGTGCGTCTGTCCCGGTGTTGCCGCGGATCAAGTCGTTACCCCCCAACCCGAACACAACGTCGGTGTCCTCCCCCCCTCGGATTTCGTCGGCCGCCATGCCGCCGAATAGAATGTTCGTGCCGTTGCCGCCGTTGATGTACCAGCTTTGCGTCGGTGCCGTTATCGGAAAGAAGAAGTCGAAACCGTCGCCGCCTATAAGCGACTGCACCGTCTTCACCGCGCAGCTTTTGCCGCTGGCCACTGCCTGGGGCGCTGGTGACAGCGCGAGGGCCTTGTTGATTTCGCCAAGCACCTTGTTCGCCGCGTCCTGGAGTTGCTGCCCGAGCCCTTGAATCTCCTTGACGATCGCCAACACGCTGTCGGACGCCGCTGTCATTTGCTGCTCGGCCTGCACGGAAAGTCCATTCGCCGTTGCGGCTAGCCCTGCCGCTTGTTGGTCCAGTTTCTCGCCCCGCTGCTGCATGTCGTTCAGGCCCTGCTCGATCAGCCCTCCGGCTTTTGAAACCTTGTCCTGTACATTAAGGCCCAGGGCCAGTCCGTCTTGCGTCAATTGATCGGCTTGCAGTCCCACCCAGTCCGGCGGAACCGGCTCTGGCCCCGGATCGGGATCCGGCTCGAGGTCGGGGGAGCCAACGTTGTCGGCGTTGTCGTCTGGCGGAAAAACGCCATTGGTGGGGTCGAAGTTTTTATTAAGTCCGACGCCGAACGCTTCATCTTGGGCGGCGAGCCAGGCGAATTGGTCTTGGAACGACTGGCCCAGATCAACCAGCTTTTGACCTTGGTCGACGAGCGACTGGGCCGGGGCGAACACCTGCGAGTCGGCATCGGCCGACATCGAAAGCGCAACATTCATCAGGTTGACCCGCACGCTGTCGACTAGCCCCATCGCGTCCTCGACCAGGGCCTTCGACGCGGCCTGACCGGCCCGGTCGGAGAGGGACTGAATCTGTTGCGACAGATTCAGTAGCGTGGCCAGTTGTTGGGCCGTGGTCCGGTTAAATGCCGTGTGCGTCAGAACGACAATATTGTCGCCGTTGCCGGCGTCCAGGCTCATGGTCTTCTTGGCGTTGTCCAGCGTCTCCTCTGGATCGATGATGTTCACAAAATCATCGCCGTCACCCGCGATGAGATTGAGCCGATCGAAAGCGGCAAGTGCAAAGGCAGCGGTGCTGGACGCACCGCCGGGCACGCTATGATCGATCGTGATTGTACCCGCCGCTTGAACCTGCGCAATAATATTTTCGGAGGCGTTGGTTCCGAGAAGTTGTAGGACGCGGTGGTCGTCGATGTAGGCGGCAAACGCAGCGTCCGACGCTAACAGAGTCCGAATTTCAAACTGCTCGAACAACAGCCGCCGGATGCGGACAACACGCAATTTCCGGTTAAATTGGCCAGAATGTCGGCGATGCGAGCGAGGTTGGCGCGCGTTCATGGCGAGATCCTTTTCGGCAAATGGAAATGCGGTCAGCGCATAAGGAAGGAAATAAGGTCCAGAGACGAATGACGGTGTCCACGGCGTTTTTGTGTTTTAGGGAATGTGAATCGCCGCCACTGCGCAGCATTTAAGAACGCAATCCTTCGCGTTCTTGAATTTTAAATTGTTTTCACGCGAGCAAGCTTTGTGTCTTTGGCGTGACCCAACTGATCGTTAGAATCTTGCTGGCGTGGACCTTTTCCGGCGTTGTGTGGCAACAGTTGATAAGGGAAGGTTCATGTCCACACTATCAGACCGCTCGTTGCAGTCTTTCGCATTTTTCAGCGATCGATGATTCAAGCCGACATGCTTCCACACGAAAAAACCAGCTCTTGCTGAGCACACGCCTATGGGAAACGCAATTCTCATGCCGAAACCTTCGTTCATACGCGTGTGCTCGAACGAATACTCTGATTGAAGTTGACGGCCCGATGTGTGCGAATCTGTGACAAATGACTCTGTGCAATCCGACTTAACGCACATCGGTGCACACTCGCCAAGTGGCACGTCCGGTGGCTCGGACCATGAAAAAAGAGCCCGTTTGGCAACGCTTAATTTTTAAAAGATGTAGCAGATGAGTCAAACAATGATGCAGCGAATCGCACTGTTTACCCTGTGGGCAATCGCACCATTTTCGATTCTGCCCGGCCAAGAAATCAACCTCAACGATTTACCAAGTGATCTCCAAGTACCTCAAGCCACAACCGGTGATCCGCAACCGGGGCTGCGAGTTTGGCATCAAGTAGATGAATACCGGCAATGGCAGGCTAAGCATACACTCTATTTGCCGAAGAACTGGCAACGTGACAAGTCATATCCGGTGATCTTTGAATACCCAGGTAACGGTGGTTTTCGCAATGCTCTTGGCGATAGCAGTACCGGAACTGTGGACGGTTGCAAACTAGGATATGGATTGACCGAAGGCAACGAGATCATCTGGATTTGTTTGCCGATGCTCGATCCCAAAACTCGCGACCACGCACTTTCCTGGTGGGGTGATGCGGACGAAACGGTACGCTACTGCAAAG
>JAYVSE010000444.1:0-10335 GCA_043775635.1 Planctomycetaceae bacterium
GATCCTACCCGCCAACAATTTAGGGGAATATTTTCAAGGCAAATACTTAGGGCGCGCACTCGCACGGCTCGATTGGAACCGTGACGGCTTGGAGGACGTGTGCGTGACACATTTGGATACTCCTGCGGCTTTGCTCACCAACCGTACCGCGAAGCATGGGCATTTTCTGACGCTACGTCTCGTGGGTGTCGCCAGCAACCGTGACGCTCTGGGCGCATCAGTGCGTGTGACGGCGGTAGCACAGACACGCGTTCGCCAACTGACAGCCGGAGACGGTTTCCAAGCCAGCAATCAGCGGCAACTGGTGTTCGGACTTGGCGCGGCTGACGCCATCGATCTCGTCGAAGTTACTTGGCCGAGCGGATTGGAACAGCAGTTTCACAACGTTCCGATCGACAGCCAAATCATGCTGGTCGAAGGCCAGGTCTGGGAAGCGATTGAGTCGGAGCTAAAGTCGTATGGGACGTTGCCGGATCCCTAAACCAAGAAATTGGCGCTGGTCGCGAAAATTAGCGAACCTCGCCATTCGCCTCGGCGCATGCTCTCTGAATATCTATGCAAATCAATCCTTATGAAAGCCCGCCGATTTCCGTTGGGCTCCAAGACTTGGCCATGTTACTTACATCGCAACCAGGGCTAGCTCGGAACCTTGGGTTGCTGGCAAGCATTTCGCGAATCGATCCGTATACAAATAGATGACCGGGGTCGTGAATAGCGTAAAAATCTGGCTACCGATCAGACCTCCCACGATTGCAATGCCCAGCGGCTGACGTAATTCGCCCCCGTCGCCAAAACCGATGGCGAGCGGGATCGCTCCGAATAATGCCGCCAAGGTCGTCATGGTAATCGGGCGAAAGCGTCGCAGGCTCGCTTCAAAGATCGCGTCTCGGGGAGAGAAGCCCTGGTTCTTCTGTAACTCAATCGCTAAGTCGATCATCATGATGGCATTCTTCTTGACGATGCCAATCAAGAGCAAAATACCAATCATCGAAACAACGTTGAGATCAACTCGAAAAAGAATCAACGCCACGATGGCACCTACACCGGCCGAGGGAAGCGTTGATAAAATGGTCAGCGGATGGATAAAGCTTTCGTATAAAATACCTAACACGATGTATACCGTGATGATTGCTGCCAGCACCAAGGTCAGTTGATTCGACAAGGCGTCTTGAAACGCTTGTGCCGTGCCCTGAAAATTACCTTGAATGTGCTCCGGCATTCCGAGCATTGAAGATGCATTTTTAATCAACGGAACAACGTCGCCAAGCGATGTCCCAGGAGTCAAATTGAACGAGATGGTTACACTGGGAAACAAACCGGAGTGAGCCACCGCCAGCGAAGTATTGCGAGATTCTAACGTAAAAAGGTCTTGCAACGGGACTTGCCTGGCTGATTTCGAACGCACATAAAGATGACGCAGCGCCTCAGGCCCTTCGGCAAATTCACTCTCCAATTGCATCACGACTCGATATTGATTGAGTGCTCCATAAATCGTCGAAACGGGACGCTGACCAAAGGCATCGTAGAGCGTGTTGTCGATGGCACTGAAGTCTATCCCTTTGGACGCAGCCATATCGCGATCGACCACTAGTCTCGTGATCTTACCTTTATCCTGTTGATCAGAATTCACGTCAGCTAGCTCAGGAATTGTCCGCATGGCAATCATCAGCTTGACGCTCCATTCATTCAATTCCTTAAGATCGCTGCCTCGCAGCGTGTATTGATATTGAGTTGCCGATGGTCTTCCCCCAATCCGCAAGTCCTGCGTTGCTTGTAACAGCAGATTTGCTCCGCCGACACCGCCGGATTTCTTCCGAATCGAGGCCAAGATCTCGTCGGCTTTGGCAGTGCGTTGTGAGAGTGGTTTTAGCGTCACGAACACGCGGGCCGAGTTGGTACTGCCGCTGTCCCGGCTTCCGGTCGAAACCAAGACGCGATCGACGCCAGGCTCATCGCAAACGATCTTGCTGTATTTCTTGATCAACTCGACCATCGATCGAAAAGAAGTTCCTTGATCTGCAACAATACTCCCCGTCACGCGACCGGTGTCTTGCTGCGGAAAAAAACCTTTCGCAATGTTCGCATACAAGTACCCATTGAACACAATGATGAACGCCAGCCCAATCATGGTCCAACCCGGAAATCGCAAAACCCCAGTCAGAATCCGACCGTAGGCGTTCTCGGTCCAAGATCGCTTTGGAGCATTGCGTGTCTGGCCTGGCTTCAATAGGCCCTGCTTCAATAGCACGGCGCACAACATTGGGGTCGTCGTCAGCGACACGACTAGCGAAATCAAGATGGCAATCGACAATGTCACTGCAAACTCGCGAAACAGAATGCCGACGGTGCCGCGCATCAATAGAATGGGGATGAATACCGCAATCAACGAAATCGTAATCGAAAAGACCGTAAACCCAATCTCGCGCGCACCGCGAATGGCCGCGTCGACTGGCGCAAGCCCCTTTTCCAAGTAGCGACTGATGTTTTCTGTCACGACAATCGCATCGTCCACGACAAATCCGGTCGCGATCGTAAGTGCCATCAACGACAAGTTATCCAAGCTGTAACCGAGCAAATGCATGACACCAAAGGTCCCGATCAGCGAGATCGGGACGGCCAGCGTTGGAATGATGGTCGCCTTCCAATCTCGCAAGAAAAAATAGACGACGACGATCACCAGCAAGACTGAAATCAACAGCGTCTTTTGCACTTCTGCCAACGAACCGCGAATCGTTGTCGAACGATCCATCGCCAAACTAAGCTCGATCTCTGCGGGCAATTGTGCATCAAGGATCGGCAGCAAGCTCTTAATGTGATCGATCGTCGAGATAATATTCGCCCCCGGCTGACGAAAGATCAGAACGGTAATGGACGGACGACCGTCTGCAAGTCCGAATGTTCGTTTGTCCTCCACATCGTCCGTTACGGTAGCAACATCCTTGAGGCGGATGGTGGCACCGTTTCGATACGCAATCAGCAACGATTCGTAATCCGCTGCTTTCATCAATTGATCGGTTGTGTTGATCGACCAATGTCGACTTCCATCGTCAATGGCTCCTTTGGGGCGGTTAGCATTGGCGCTGACAATGGCAGCGCGCAAATCTTCAAGGCCAATCTGGTACTGATTCAGAACGGTTGGATTAAGTTCCACACGAACGGCTGGAGCAGAACCGCCCGTCACGCTGACCTGACCAACCCCTGAAACCTGCGATAGTTTTTGCTGTAACCGCGTCGAGGCAAATTCGAACATCTGCAATTTAGTATAGATATCTGACGTCAACGTGAGCGACATGATCGGCGAGTCAGCCGGATTGACTTTCCGGTACGAAGGATTGCTCGGGAGATTGGCTGGCAATTGACTGCGAGCGGCATTGATGGCCGCTTGCACTTCGCGAGCGACCGCATTCGCGTCTTGTCCAAGTTCAAATTGCATCGTGATCGAAGTTGATCCCAACGTACTGTTCGACGTCATTTCCGTAACGCCCGCAATGCGGCTGAGGCTCCGCTCTAGTGGCGTCGCAACGGCAGACGCCATCGTCTCTGGGCTCGCGCCGGAAAGCGAGGCGCTAATGTTGATCGTCGGAATATCGATTTCCGGAAGCGATGAAACGGGCAATTGGAAATAGGCAATTGCCCCGGCCAACGTCAACGCAATCGTTAGCAGTGTCGTCGCAACGGGACGCCGAATGAATGGCTCAGATAGATTCACGGACCACTCCTGATGTTGACGTCGCAACAACGGTTCGGGAACGGCCCAATCGATCAAACCAAAGGTAAATGACTGGAGTTGTATAGAGTGTAAGCACCTGACTTACCAGCAATCCACCGATGATGCAGATACCCAGTGGCTGACGCAATTCCGAACCAACACCGCCACCGATCGCGAGCGGTACGGCACCGAGGATCGCTGCCATGGTGGTCATCAGAATCGGACGAAGCCGCAATAGACAGGCTTGGTAAATTGCCTCTTCGGGCGACTTGTTTTCACGTCGCTGGGCATCGAGCGCAAAGTCGATCATCATGATCGCGTTCTTTTTGACAATCCCAATCAAGAGAATGATGCCGATGATCCCAACCACGCCAAGGTCCAGGCCAAACAACATCATCCCAAGCAGCGCACCAATGCCTGCAGAGGGAAGCGTTGAGAGAATGGTCAGCGGATGAACATAGCTTTCGTAAAGGATGCCGAGCACAAGATAGACAGTGACAAACGCGGCGAGAAGCAGAATAGGCGTTGACGAAAGCGATTGCTGGTAAGCTGCCGCAGAACCATGGAATGCACTTTCCATGCTTAGTGGCATTGCCAACTCGCGTTGCGATTCCTCAATGGCTTTGACCGCTTCCCCCAAGGAAACGCCTGCCGCTAAGTTAAATGAAACCGTAATGACAGGAAATTGGTCTTGATGATTGATCGCCAGCGGGCAGTGCCGATACTCGGTTCGAGTCATCGAATTGAGCGAAGTGGTTTGCCCACCGCTGGTCCGGACGTAGACAGCGGAAACATCATCGAGTGAGTCTCGAAATTCAGGCAGCACTTCCAGTATCACACGATACTGACCGAGCTGTGTGTACATCGTCGACACTTGGCGTTGCCCAAATGCATTGTACAACGACTCGTCAATCATCGACGGAGTCACGCCGAGTCGTCCGGCGGTGTCGCGGTCAATCACCAGCAGCGCCTCGCGTCCAAGGGTCGACTGATCGCTGGCGACATCGCGGAGTTGTGGCAGTTGCTTTAAGCGGTCGACAAATTGCGGAACCCAGCCATTGAGCTCATCGACGTTGGCATCTTGGATAGAATACTGGTACTGCGTTTTTGACAACTTGGTTTCAACGGAGAGATCCTGCACGGGTTGAAGAAACAAGCGAATGCCCTCGATCGCAGTTGCCTTTTCGTTAATGCGATCCAGCACGCGAGCGATGCTGTCTTGCCGTTCCTGATGTGGAACCAAATTGATTTGAATGCGACCGCTGCTCATCGTCAGATTGGTCCCGTCAATGCCGATAAAGCTCGACATGCTTGCCACGGCAGGATCTGATTCGATGGCCTGAAGCAGGGCAAGCTGTTGCTGTCTCATTTTTTCAAACGAAGTATCTTCATCGCATTCGGTGATTCCTAAAAGAATGCCAGTATCTTGCACGGGAAAAAAACCCTTGGGAATTGCGACATACAGATAGAAAGTGCCGACGACGGTGGCGAGGAAAACCAACATCGTAAAGAGTTGATGGCGTAATCCCCAGCGAAGTGTCATGGCGTAGATATCGAGTCCCGATGGCAGCCAGGATTTTTTCTTTTGAGCGGCGATAGTCTCGTGAGCGGCGGGATCGCGCTGCTTGAGCATCAACGCGCACATCATCGGCGTGAGCGTCAGCGAAACGAAAGCCGAAACGATGATCGTAACGCTGAGGGTCACGGCAAATTCACGAAATAGCCGTCCCACGACGTCTTCCATGAACAACAGCGGAATCAGCACGGCAATCAATGAAATGCTCAAGGAAATAATCGTGAATCCGATTTCCTTGGCACCCTTGAGCGATGCCGCGAGCGGTTCCATTCCGTCCTCGACGTACCGCATGATGTTCTCGATCATGACGATTGCGTCATCGACCACGAAACCCGTGGAAATGGTAAGCGCCATCAACGTCAAATTGTTCAGCGTGTAACCGAGCAAGTACATGATTCCAAACGTACCGACGATCGATAACGGGACCGCAGCGCTGGGAATGACCGTTGCTCGGACATTTCGCAGAAACAAGAAGAGCACGAAAACGACCAAGACGACGGTTAGGATCAACTCGTGCTGAACACTTGCAATCGAAGCTCGAATTGTAGTTGTGCGATCGGTCAGAACGTCGAGGTGCACCGCTGCTGGCAACGATTCTTTCAGTTGCGGCAACATCGCTTGAATGCGATCGACGACGTCGATAATGTTCGCGCCAGGTTGCCGCTGAATGTTCAGCAGTACCGCCGGAGTCGAGTTCATCCACGCGGATTGCCGACTGTTTTCAACGTCACTGATCACGTTAGCTACATCGGATAGTTTGACCGGTGCACCATTTCGGTAGGTGACGACGAGTGATTGGAATTGAGCTGGCGTGAAGATTTGGTCGTTGGCTCCGATGATGATCGATTGCTTAAGGCCATCAAAGCTACCTTTGGCCATGTTCACGTTGGCGGCGACCAATGCGGTGCGAACATCATCGAGCGTCAAACCCAGCGATGAAAGCGCCGTCGGGTTGGCTTGGACGCGGATCGCGGGCTTCTTTCCTCCAGCGACAGACACTTGCCCAACGCCGGTCACTTGCGAAAGCTTTTGAGCCAACCGTGTATCGGCTAGGTCCTGCACGCGTGAGAGCGGAATCGTTTCCGATGTCAGTGCCAGTGTTAAAACAGGTGCGTCAGCAGGGTTGACCTTTGAATAAATCGGTGGATTGGGCAGGTCTCTCGGAAGAAAAGTCGAAGCGACATTGATCGCTGCTTGAACTTGTTGAACGGCGATGTCGATGTCCAGTTTCAAATCGAACCGCAACGTGATCACCGAACAACCTTCGGTACTCGAACTGGACATTTGCGCCATGCCCGGGATCTGTCCGAATTGTCGCTCGAGTGGCGCGGTTACTGATGTCACCATCACTTCCGGACCGGCTCCAGGATAGAGCGTTACGATTTGAATCGTGGGATAGTCAACTTGGGGAAGCGCTGAAACAGGAAGCTGCCGATAGGCGACCCAGCCGGTGAGCAAGATCGCAACCATCATGAGTACGGTCGCGACCGGGCGGAGGATAAAGATTCGTGAAATATTCATGAGTTTTCTATCCAGTCCAGCCGTTCCTCGCTAGAAATTCGTGTTTCCAGTGATAATGATCAAGGAGGCAGTCGGTACATCGACCAAGCATTTGCAACGCGGCAAACAGGGCTTCGATCGTAGCCAAACCCTCGTTGGGGTCCGCATAAACTGCCGATTTACGAGGGTAGGCTGTCTGAATGAACGGCAGCGAACGAACCTCGACATGCGAGTAAAACGGCTCCATTTTCGTTGCCAATCGCCAAGTTCCGTCGAGTAACAACAGGCCACGACCGGCGTCTGCGGCGGACAACATCGGACCACCGATCCCAAGCCGAATATAGTCAGTCAGGTCAACCGGAACAGGATCCGGAAACGTGCAAAAGACAAAGTTGTCGCGATTTCGTAACGGCTCCACGGAACATTTGCTTCGCCGTTCGCGAGGATGAACAACAATGACGGTCGGTGGCAACACAAAACAACCCTGTTTGCAGTACAATTCGTTTTTCATTTAAAATTAAAATCACCTGGGACGCACTCAATATGCAACGTCTTTGTACCCCACTAATTCTGATTTTCATTCTCCATGGTGCGATGCCCAGCCATGCGGAGACCTTACCACCGAACGTAGTGTTCATCCTAGCCGATGACCTGGGCGTCCAGGACCTCGCATGCTATGGCCGAAAAGACCATCGCACGCCAAACCTGGATCTACTGGCGGCCAGCGGAACGCGGTTTACGTCCGCGTATTGTGCCCAACCGATCTGTTCGCCTTCCCGTGCAGCATTGATGACGGGAAAGTGCCCCGCTCGTTTGCATCTTACTAATTTCCTTCCAGGACGTCCTGACGCACCGTCGCAAAAGCTAGTGCAGCCCATCATCGAAGGACAACTGCCGCTGGAGGAACGGACGCTTCCTGAGTGGTTGCATGATGCGGGATACGCAACGGGACTATTTGGTAAGTGGCATTTAGGCAACAAAGGATTCTCGCCCACGGACCAGGGCTTTGATGTGGCGGAAATGTCTGGCGGGAATTCCATGCCCTCTGACGTCGAAGGTGGAAAGAACGAATATGAGATCACCACCGCTGCCGAACGTTTTATGGAAGCTAATCGCTCGCGTCCATTTTTTTGTTACGTACCTCATCATAACCCGCATATCCCATTGGCTGCCAAAGACGAGCTGATCAAGCAGAACAGCGACGCATTTCATCCCGTTTATGCCGCGATGATAGAAACACTTGATGATGCAGTCGGACGTTTGATGCGCAAAGCTGAGGAACTGGGCATCGCAGAGCGAACGATTTTCATTTTCACTAGCGACAACGGCGGCCTTCACGTATTGGAGTTTCCGGGAACACCAGCGACGTCAAATGCGCCTTATCGCGCAGGCAAAGGATACGTTTACGAAGGCGGCCTGCGTGAGCCACTGATCGTTCGCTGGCCTGGAGTCGTGCCAAGCGGTGAAGTCAATGATACACCGGTCGTCTTGACCGATTTGGTCCCGACGATTCTCGAGGCTGCTGGCATTGACGTCGCGAAGACCGTTGGACCGCTGGATGGTGATAGCTTGATGGGACTGTTCAACGGCAAGCCCCTTGCCGAACGTTCGCTGTATTGGCATTTCCCGAATTACACGAATCAAGGTGGCCGACCGGCTGGTGCAATGCGGCGCGGCGAGTGGAAGTTGGTTGAGCAGTTCGAAGACAACTCGCTTGAGCTCTATAACTTGGCGGACGATATCGGCGAAACCAATAACGTGATTGCTTCGCAGGGTGGTGTCGCCGCTGCGATGCAAGCAGAACTGGCGGCATGGAGAGTCAGCGTTGGTGCTCAGATGCCGACGGTTAACCCCCATTTTGATGCTGGACTTCACAAACGTTTGTATGTTGACCAAGACGCATCAAGGCTGATCGCTGAATCGACCGCTCGCGCGACGGAACCCAAATGGACGGACTGGCGCGCGGCGATGAATGCCGCGACGAAAGGCAACAAGGTGAAAACGACGCCTCCGACGAATGACATTCGATTGCATGCGAAAGACGCAAACGTTCACGCGACGACGATGCGTTACGAACCTCAGTCGAACAAGAATGTCCTTGGTTACTGGACAAACAAAGACGATTGGGCGGAATGGATTTTTGAACTATCGCAAGCGGGCGAATATGAAGTTGAAGTCCAGCAAGGTTGCGGACGGGGTAATGGTGGTGCCAACGTCAAGGTTGAGATCGCCGGTCAGTCGCTAGAATTCACCGTGACTGATACTGGACATTTTCAGAATATGATCCAAAAAACAATTGGAATCGTTACCCTTCCTAAAGGCACGGCAACGTTGACCGTCAAACCGCAAAGCAAACCCGGAGCTGCCGTGATGGACTTGCGACGAGTCGTCTTGCGTCGGACTTCGGAAGAGTAAGCACCCAGGTATAAGTTTTTTCGTTTAACAGACCGACTGAGTCATACCACATCTTTTTTAAGACCCCTGCCAGCTTGCCTGGCAGGTGAATCGGATTACAACCAGACGACGAAGGCTTCCCATCGGACTTCAATTCTCCAGCTTCCGACGCTGAAAGCGTCGGAAGCTGGAGAATTGCGATATCTACGCGATGAGCGACGTTTTCTGGTGATGATCATTGGCTCCACCCAGGCAAGCTGGGTAGTGGCCAAAGGTCCTTTAGAAGATGTGTATAGCAACGAGGGTGTTAACCACCGGGACAATTGTTCAACTCTCACCATGCCCAACCAAACCTTTCCCAAAGCTGCTCGCGTCACGCGCAGCGACGATTTCACAACGATCATTCGACGCGGCCCGTATGCTGCGGACGACGTTGTCGTGGTTAATGTCCGCTGGAGCGACGGAGATTGCAGCTCGATGGCACGAATGGGCATTACGATTCCCAAGAAAACAGGCCCTGCCGTGACGCGGAATCTTTGGAAACGCTGGATTCGTGAAGCATTTCGGACGCAACGCGACCAATGTCCTCGCGGGGTCGACATTATCGTTCGGCCCAAACGGGATGCGGTCGGTTCGTTCGAGGCGATCCGACGCTCGTTGCCAAAAACAATTGCTCGCGCTGTCAAGAAACTTGCGCCGCGGGAGCACGAGGTCGCGTCTCGGGAACCGCGAGCAACCGATGCTTAAGCGAATCGCCATTTTCTTGGTTCGTTGCTATCAATCCGGAATCAGCCCATTGCTGGGCAGGTCCTGTCGCTTCACGCCAACCTGCAGTCAATATGCAGTCGAGTCGCTTGAAAAAGATGGATTTTGGCGAGGTTGCTGGAAAACAATCAGACGGATTCTTCGTTGCCATCCATTTAATCCGGGCGGCTATGACCCTCCGTGACACCTATTTTGCTGTAATCAAACGTTGACTTGTGGCATTAGCGAGCCAGAAATTATCCTAGATGCCAGCAAACTTGATGTGGAACAAAAGGCAATTTTATCGCGTCTTAAACAATGCCCCGCTTCGTTGCTGGGGCAGAACGTTTTGTGTAGTGGGATTCGCCAGAATTCCCAACGTTTTAGTGTGCTGAGGAATTCTGGCGAATCC
>JAYVSE010000445.1:0-6390 GCA_043775635.1 Planctomycetaceae bacterium
CTTCACCCAAGTGCGCTTCGGTGATCGCGGTGGCACCTTCGATGTCGGCGATAGTGCGGGAGACGCGAAGAATTTTGTCGTGTGCGCGTGCGGACAATCCCATCTCTTCAACACTATGTCGTAGTAGCTTTGTGCACGGCGGGCTGAGTGAACAGAACTTGCGGACTTCGCGACTCGTCATTTGCGCGTTGTAGCGAGTGGGACCTTGCTTGAAGCGTTCTGCTTGACTTTCGCGCGCTTTATCCACGCTCTGGCGCATCGATTGGCTGTTAGTCAAATTTTCCGAAACCGATGCGAGTTCTTCGAACGGTACCGATGGGACCTCGATATGAATATCGATACGATCCATCAGCGGTCCTGATATTTTGCTCATGTAGCGTTCGATTTGTGGTGGCGTACAGTGGCAGCTTCGACGCGGGTCGCTGCGATAGCCGCAGGGGCACGGGTTGGCGGCTGCGATCAACATGAAGTCCGCTGGGAACGTGGAACTTCGCAGGGCACGTGAGATCGTGACAATGCCGTCTTCCATGGGTTGACGCATGACTTCCAGTGTCTTCCGGTTAAACTCGGGCAATTCATCCAAAAACAAGATGCCATTGTGAGCCTTAGAGATTTCGCCGGGCGTCGGTGGGCTGCCGCCGCCAACAAGGCCTGCGTCGCTGATCGTATGATGCGGGCTGCGAAACGGACGCCGGGCCATCAGCGGTTGACCAGCGGGCAATTGGCCAAGGACGCTGTAAATACGAGTGGTTTCAATGGACTCGCTGGGCGTCAATTGTGGCAAAATGGTCGGTATCCGTTTGGCGAGCATCGTTTTACCGCTGCCTGGTGGCCCGATCATGATCAAATTATGGCTTCCGGCTGCGGCCAGCATGATGGCGCGTTTGGCCATTTCTTGCCCGCGAACGTCGCCGAAGTCGACGTCATAGACGCTGAATTGATCAAACCACTGCTCCAGACGGCTGGGAGCGGGTGGAATGTCGATGGTGCCAGCGAAGAAACCGACGGCTTGGGCTAGATTGGCGACCGGGATCACCTCGATGTCTTCCACGACAGCGGCTTCACCCGCGTTCTCGGTCGGCACGACTAATCCGCGTAACCCGGCTTGCTTTGCCGCCGCAATCGCCATGGAAAGAACGCCTTTAACGGGGCGAATGTGCCCTTCTAGTGCCAATTCTCCGACCACAGCATAGGTTTCAAGCCGATCGGACACCAATTGGCCGCTGCCGGCCAGCACGCCAAGCGCGACAGGCAAATCGAAGGAAGGTGCCTGTTTAGGGAGATCGCCGGGTGCCAAGTTGATCACGATACGATCCTGGGGCCGGATGAAACCGCTATTCACAATCGCCCGTTCGACGCGATGTGTGCTCTCCTTAACGGCGGCTTCCGGCAGCCCCACAAGCGTCGTTTTTGGCATCGCCGCAGGCGATAAGTCGACTTCGACTTCAACCGGCATTGCTTCGATGCCAAGCAGCGTGAATGTTTTCAAACATGCCAACATAAACGACGGCTTTCACTATGTGAATTTTGGGGTGATACCATTGGGCTCGCGGTGGCGGTACGTTCATCATAGTGACAATCTGCCACCAGGGTCGCAACGGGCCATCGATCAGTTCGTACTATCGTATGGCATTTTGGTACCCCACGGGCAAAAGTGCCCTTCCGTAGATGACTTGCCCATTCAAGAGAAACTCGAAATGACTGACGATGATCTGTACAGCGGTGCAACGGACATAGGGCGAACGCGTGAGAACAACCAAGACCAATTTTTGGTTGCTCAACTGCGCAAGTCGATGCTTGTGGGGGCGACCAGCTTGCCGGTTGAAGACCCCTGTCATTTGTATGGCAACGGCGAAGGCCGATTGATGCTGGTGGCTGACGGTATGGGCGGGCATGCGGCAGGCGAGAAAGCGAGTTCGCTGGCGATCAATTTCTTGACTGATCGACTTTTGAATCGAGTTCGCTGGCTTTTTACTCTCGATGAAGTCGCGGAGCACGAATTCCTGGAAAGCCTAAAGTCGATGCTCAGGGAAACGCATGATCGGATACAAGAAGAAGGTCGGTTAATCTCGAACCTGAAAGGGATGGGGACAACGCTTACCATGGCGTATTTAGTTTGGCCCAAACTGTACGTTCTTCATGCTGGCGACAGTCGCTGTTATCTGATCCGCAATGAAGTGGTACAGCGATTGACGACGGATCACACGCTGGCCAGGCGAATGATTGAAGCGGGTGGCATGAAGGCTGAGGATGAAGCGGGAAGCCGGTGGAGCAATGTTCTTTGGAACGTACTCGGAGGTAAAAGCGAAGCTGACTTAGTCGCGGAGGTTCGCAGTGTAACGCTGCAGGAAGGCGATGAGATTATGTTGTGCAGCGATGGGTTACACCGACACGTTGACGATAAAAAAATCATTGAAGTGTTGCGGAATCACGCGACATCTAAAGCTGCCTGTGAGGCATTCATAAAGATTGCCAACGATTCCGGTGGCGACGATAACGTAACCGTGATCGTCGCGCGTCCAGCGGCACCAATGGGACTTGCCAGTACCTGGACTGCGGACGATGACATCGAGATCGAAAACCCAAAAAACTACGAAACTTACAACCCGCACGATACGTTGCCAAGCTAGACCCCTACGAGCTTGACTCAAACGGTGTGCCCAGGTCAAGCGCGGGTCAACTTGGTAATGCGACCAGTGGAAACCCACTCCGCAATGAACAAGTTACCGTCTTTGTCGAAACATGCGTCGTGAGGGTGAACAAACTTTCCCTGTTGCCATTGCGATTCATCGGTTCGAATCTTAAACCCGTTGTTCGCTTTGTTGTCAGCCACGACCCGTTCACGATCATCGCCGATTGTAGCGATCGTGTTTAAGTCCTTATCGAGAATGGAGACTCTCGCTACCAGTTCTGGTATGACCATCAAGTCTTGATAGGTGTCAACGTTAGCTGGAAGTCCAAAGCCTTCAATGGTCCGTTTGTATTGGCCGTCAAGGGTAAACGTTTGAAGCGTATTGTGCGCTCGGTCGGTGACAACGACTTCAGGTTCAGCACTTCGTTGGTCAATCCAAAGACCGTGCGCTGTGTTAAACGTCCCCTTGCCATCGCCGGGACCACCAAAGCAGGAGACCCACTTCGCGGCTGCGTCGTAACGATGAATGAAGTTCGAACCATATCCATCGGCAAGTAAAAAACCTCCGTCCGGCATGAACGCAAAGTTCGTCGGTAAGAATCGATCTTTGCCCCATTGTTTTTTAGGATTCGATGCCTCTTCGCTCGCGTAATGTCCTGATTGCAAGGGTGCGTAAGCCTGCCAAACTAGGTCGCCTTTTAAAGACATTTTCGCAAACGTCTTTGCTTGCTGATAAGCCGCAACGTACAAAAACGGTTCGCCACCATCGACGCGAATTTTGATCCCATGCCCGCCTCCTTGAAACTGTTGTCCAAACGCGCGAATGAATCGACCTTCTGTGTCGAACACAAAAATGGAAGGGTGGTCAGTGAGGCTAGCGACGCCTTCATGAATGACGTAAAGGTTGTTGTCAGGATCGACGGCCACGTTGTGTGTTATTTGCCAATGGTACTTTTCGGGTAACTGTGGCCAAGCATGCTGGCATGTGAACTTGTGATCGCCAGAACCGATGACGTCCTGAGCCGACGATCGCTTTGAAGTGATGATCGCAGGAATGGCGATCGCAGTTGCCAAGGCGGAACCAATGAACCGACGTCGATGAACGGAAGTACCAGTCATGAGACAATGCCTTTCAAAAGGGGATTCTGGGCGGAAAGGAGGGATCGTGTCGCCGAACAGCTTAACCGTAAACAGCATGCGGATCATCCACCCACGACGTTGATTTGTCGGCTGACCCTCCGACCAAAACTTTCCACCATTGACATTGCGTTGCGCTGGGAACAGTCGCTAATGTTCGATGATGGCGGAGTCGGGCAAGGCGTTTGACGTGATATTTTCCGGTCGAAATGCATGGATGCGTGGATACCAAGGAGCGAAAGATTGATGCGTACGATTATTCATGACAGTGCATGGATCGCCGCAGCAATCGTGGCGATGACCGCTGGTTGCAAGTTTGGCAATCCCATGGATCGCTCGGTCAAAGTCACGCAGCAACCAACGGTTGATAATCTCGATGCACCGTCACCGAGAACGCGTCTTGCGGCCGGTTTAGTCAATCGAGAGACCCATTCGCCCAGCGAAAACCCAGTTTCTCGGATGGAGACGAACTTGTCGCCGCATGAGTCGACCGATAAAAATCGCTCCAATGCGACGACTTCGGTGGCGCGAAAAGCTCCCAACCAATCGATAGCCTCACAGACAAAACCAAACCGATCCACGGGCGAGTCTTCGATAGCGAAGTCAAAACCATCGAGCCCCTCCGTTCCTGCCTCAACGGACAATCTACCGGACGAGTATGCAGAATTGCTCGATGCATTTCGCGATAGTCCGCCGGAAGTCCAGCAACAGGCGCTGAGGCAACTGATTGCGGTCAGCGGGCGCGGTGCAGCGAGAACAGACTCGCCCGAAGGCATCGCAGCAGCGTTGCGATCATCCGTCAAGAATCTGCCGTCGCTGCCGGAGACGATGCCATCCACAAACACGGTACCCACGAGACTCGCATCACAGAAAAATCGGGAATCGACGGATAGCGAAGTCCTTACCGCATCCGCTGCTGAGTCACTCGATGACGAGGTTGAGCCGAGTCAAGTGAAACAAGCAAGCGGTGCAGCACGGTCGGATCAATTAAGCCAACCTGCCCCTTCCCAACAGCAGCTATCCAAAGCAAAAAACGACGAAAATGATTCGGTCCTGGCTCCGGTGGATGCCATTCGGGCAGCGAGCGAGAAAGACTTATATGCAGAATTGACCCGTCGCCTGGAGAGCGGAATTGCTGGAGAGTCCGACGCTGATCGCTATCGGAGGCAGATCATTTCACGGCACCTGATGTTGTTTGCGGGAAATCCAGATGATGCCGTTTCTGCAATCGATGGGATGTCGTCATCGGAACAAGAATTTTTGCGGCATTACCTGCTTGGCGTGTGGGCGATGGTTGATGAAAGCGGGCACCCTGTGGCGGCTCGACGGTGGACTGCTGCCGTTCCAGAGATGCGGCTGGCGACCCAGCAATTGTCGGCTTCGGCGGAGCTATTGGATGTGCGATCAGTCGCATTTTGCAAGGAAATACAAAGCTTTGGCCAAGTGACCAAGTTTGACTCGTCACGTTTTGAAGCCGGGCAAAAAGTGATCTTGTATTGTGAAGTCGACAACTTTGTCGCGGAAAAAACCGCTGACGGTTACGAAACCAATTTGCAGGGCAGCTACGAAGTCTTTGATAATAATGACCGCAAAGTTGCTGGTCAGGTACTGCCGGCTGACAAACAGGTTTGCGGCAATCATTTGCGGGACTACTTCATTGCTTATCAAATGAGTTTGCCCAGCGGATTGGAGCCAGGCGACTATCGCCTTGAGCTATCGATGGAGTGCCTCAAAGGGCAAAAGTATGGTCAAGCAAGCATCCCGCTTCAAATCATAAAGCCTGCCGGCAAGTAGGGTTGCAAGCCGACAAGCTTCGTAGGGATCTTGATCTAGCCTATGGCAATGGCTTTACCCGAATATTTCGGAAGTAGCACTTGCTTTTGGGATCATGAGCTTGAATGGCAAAAGTGCCTTCGCTGAGTCGTCGTTCAAAGTCCGGTGACTCTGCCGCTTTGTTTTCTGGTTCGGTGTAATCGACCATGGTTTCACCGTTGAGTAGCAACTTGATGTTCCGTCCCTGGACAATGACTTCTTGTGTATACCACTCGTTGTCTTTGACGGGAGGCGCGGCGACGTTTTCAACACCGTATAAACTGCTCGACTTCTTTGGGTCGCCGTGGCTGACATTAACTTGGCATTCATAGCCATATTTTGGCCAGCCAGAAGCTTGATATTTGGTGTGGAAATACAATCCTGCGTTACTGCCGGGTGTGGTCATCACTTCAGCTTTAAAGTGAAAGTTTTTCAGCGGCGCGAGCTCGCCCACATAGAACAGATGCGCCCGCTCGCCGTCGATGACGATGCAGCCGTCTTCGACCTTCAGGCTGTCTGGGTGTTCCTCGGACTTCTTCCAGCCATCAAGTGACTTGCCATCAAAAATAGGCTTAAAGCCTTCTTCTTTGACGATGGACTTGGTCGGTTCGTCGGCGCGCAGACCGAGTGAACTAAGGCATACCTGCAGAGCGCAAAAAACAAGAACGTAACGTTTCATAGGGGTGGCCAGTTATAGGCAGACGTGATGACAAAAAAAACAATGCCCCGCTTCAATGCTGGGATTTGATCGTAGTGGGATTCGCCAGAATTCCTCAGCACACTAAAACGTTGGGAATTCTGGCGAATCC
>JAYVSE010000446.1:0-4633 GCA_043775635.1 Planctomycetaceae bacterium
AAACAAAAGAGATTTTTTTCTTTTTTTTTAAGTAGGACAAGCAATAGATCTGGCTGCGCCAAACCGATGATTTTGGCTCAATCTAATCCGTTGGTCACATGATTTGAAAAAACTGTTGCAGCGTGTGTTCGGATCATTCGGAGTTGTCATTGTCAACTGTAACAACAAGCTCGTTATATGCGGAAGAAAGGATCGACATCAGTTTGGGATGGTTTCTCAACTTCGCAAGCGAAATATATTCGAGCGAGCGTGCTCGGCTTCGACTCATATTCATGATCCTGGCAACCTCGTCGGAATTGTAGGTCAAGCCTCCAGCGAGGCCATATCGCAATCCCATCACTTGCTGCTGCGATTTCGAGCGACAGCGTTGCTTCAATAACATTGCCATTGCCTCGCGATATTCGGCGAGCATGGCAGCACGAATTGGTTCGGGAGATTTTGTATTAACGATAGAGTTAAAATGCTGCACTTGATAAACGACCTAGTATTGGGGACTAAAATTGGCTTCTGGAAACTACAGCTCCGGCCGTAGGCATTCAGAGATAGTTCAACCTCAATGGCCGTTGTCGATCGATTCAAATTCATTTGTTAGTCCTGGGCACGCCAGCGAAGTTAGGGATCTGCAACCGACAAGCCAAGATTCTTCTATCGAACCTGCTCTCGCTCCCATGTCTGATTCAGGGGAATTCTTGTGGTCAACTTCGTCATATAATCGATCCTCGATTGTCATGTTAGTGTTTTACCCTACCACCTTCCGGCTTGTAGCAGATCCAACTCTGGCTGAAAAGAATTTCCTCTCCGGAAAAGACGATTTTTTTGAGCGCACGCAGTCAGCTAGCAAAAAATGTTGGCAGTAACCTATGGCAGTCGCGGAATCAGCAGTGCTGAGAAAGCACAGAATACGGCCTGTTTCAAGGTAGATGCCCAGCGATTAATCAACTTGCTTTCGTCGACGAAGGCCTCCGTTGCGGCCGCGTGTCGATGAATATTGTTGTATGACTTTGTGTCGAGCGCGGCGATTTCGGGCATGCGGGTTTCACGCGGATACGGGTGTTCGATGGCATGACAATTCGGGTGCGCGACCAATGCCGCTGATCGTTGTACAGCATGTCGATTCGTAAGCGGGCATATGGCAAATGCAATTCCCATTAGGCTCCATTGGAGTTTCCTTTAGCGAGGTGTTGCCCGCCTGCGTCAGCCGCATAAATTAGGGAAGGAAAGCTTGAAGAATGTGGTACGAGCGGAGTTCAGCAAAACGTGTCCATTGACGAAGTGCGTATCTCGCATGAGCTCGTAGCGCACCGCAATTTCGGGCGAATCAAATTACCCTGCGGTGAAGTCTTTCGACGGAGTTACGCATGCTGTCATACAACGCTAACGAGGATGTGGCTCAAGGTGCGAATAGATCTCACGAGCGAGAAGTTCGGTATCACGTACAGTGTTTTGTTGGACCACCCGCTTTGCTGCCAAAACGGATGGGCCGTTGCATGTCTGCATCTTGCCCTACGAAAGGAGCTAAAGGCGCATCTCGGCAATCGAGCCCAGTTTTCGCGAGCGGACCAAGAGGTTCGCAAGTTGTCATTCGCAACTAAGAACCAGCCGGTTTCGCAGCTTTGGCTGGTGTGGTTGCGATTGGTTGATCGCAAGTTAGGACTGACTAGAGTAGAGCGGGTGTCAGTTTAGAAAAATCGCCCCGTTGGGAAGTTCTCACCTTCGCCAACGAGACTTGACTTACGGGACGTACTCCCGCTTGCCCACTATCAAGCCTGATCTTCAAGTTGATGCTTCGCAAGTCACGAAGCCTAATTCTTTACCGTGCCAGTGCTTGTGGCAGCGGTGCAACCGGTCTTTTGTGCGCAGTCATCCCGCGCAAGTCTTCTGTAGCGACCAGTGCAGACAATCGGCTATCGAATTCGAGCGGGCTCAAGCTCGCCAAGAAGCTAGACGGAGAGCCAACCGGAAATACCGTCCGACTGATCGCGGTAGAGCCAAGCATCGGGAGTCGTGCAAGGCCTACCGCCTGCGGAAGAAAGAACTGGCTGCAACGGCGCAACCAACCAGCCAAGAAGCGGTGACTGAAACACCGCAGCCGACCACAGCGCGCGAGGGTGATACAGATCGACCCAAACATCGCCCCGCAAAGAAATCTTCTTGCCGGCGGCCGGGCTGTGTGTCCGACTGGATCAGCGATCCGAGAACGCCTCACAAAAAGTTCTGTAGCCTCTTATGCGATAACGCTTTACGTGCCGCCACCACACGCGTCGAGAGGTACTTCAAGTCGCGCGGATACCTTGGGGCAATCACCTCTTCCAACCGCCTGCAAGTCCTGCTGGCCAAGCCGGGATCGCGTGCCCAGCTTAGGGCATTCGAGTCAGTGGTCTTACGATGTTGAACCACAGAGCCCAGTGAAGTGACTGCGAACTGAATTCACAGGGGGATGACTGGTTCCAAAACGCAAGAGGCCATCGACGATGCCACATTCCAAAACGTCTCCAGTGAGTGACTCGGCTAGCTGTTTGAACTTATGCGATTTCGATCTGCGACTAGAGCGTTATCGAATCGTTCAACCCAAAGCCGATCAACTTCTGGCTCGTTCGCTATCCAAGTACGGTCAGTTGGCTCCGGTAGTCTACTGCCACTTGGATGGTGCGATAGTGCTCGTCGATGGCTTCAAGCGTCTGCGGGCTGCGCGTACGCTCAAGGGCATTACTTCGCTTCAAGCACGAAAACTGGAAGTCGATGAACATGGTGCGAAAGCAGCCATCTTCAACTTGAATCGAATCACTAGTAGGCCTAATGAACTTGAGGAATCGTGGATTATTTATGCGCTGGTACACGATGATGGACTCGAACAAGTCGAAGTGGCCGAGATGCTGGGACGACACAAGTCATGGGTCAATCGTCGTCTGGCGCTGGTCCAGCGTTTGACTGATCAAGCCCGAGAGGCTCTGCGGTTGGGTCTGCTCACGCCCACTCAAGCACGACACTTAACCCAGTTGCCGCGCGGCAACCAGAACGCAGCTATGCAATGTGCCAGCCAGCATTCGCTCTCTTCGCGCGAACTCAGCGATGCGGTCAGACTTCTGCAATCAGCCAGCACACATGAGCAAACACAATTCGTCTTAGAAAAACCTCGCGAAGCCATTCGCCAATCGCAAGACTCTTACGTTCATCAATGGGACCCTCGGCTTAGTTCAGCGGGCAATCGAATCGCTCGGCGCTTGGGGCAACTGCTGGATGCGACGACCAAGATGAATCACTGGCTACGTTTAACTGGCCGCAGCGAACTGCAAGCTTGCGACCGACCTGTTCTCTTGCCTGGCTTTATCAAGCTTAGCCAAGAATGCACGCTACTCGCTGAATCTAGTCGCGACTTCATCAAGGAGATTGAGTTGCCATGACGGTTGATCCACATCAAGAGAATGAAATCATCTCGCGCTGGAAGAATGGCCAAGGCATTCGCGCCATCTCACGAGACTTATCACTGGGGCGTTATGTGATCGCTCGCATCATTGCCCAGCAACTGGCGCGGACAGGTTCCGGTCAGCAAGCCACTGCTGCCACTGCTGCCACTGCACTCGGCCCCGTTCGCTTGACACGAAAAACGAAGCTCGATCTATTCGTGGACGAACTGCATCAGCTACTTGAGCGTTACCCGAAACTTACCGTCCAGCGTGCCTTCGAAGCGCTGAAGAAGGTGGGATATGCCAACAGTTATTCGACTGTTCGCACGTATATCAAAGCTTATCGTCCCAAGATCAAAGCCAGGGTCGTCCGATTCGAAACCGCTCCCGGTGCTCAAGCTCAAATGGACTGGTCAACTTATACGATTGACTTCGAGCAAGAAGGTCGCCGTCGAGTGGAACTATTCAGCTACATCCTGGGCTACTCGAAGCGCCAGTATATCTGCTTCACTGAGCGGCAGGACTTTGAGACCACAGCACGTCAACACATCGCGGCCTTCGAGCATCTTGGAGGTGTAGCTGCCGTGTGTCTATATGACAACATGAAAGTCGTGGTCACGCGCTGGGAAGATGGTCAACCAATTTACAACACACGTTTCTTGTCGTTGGCGACTCACTATGGCTTCAAGCCGTGGGCCTGCGAGCCAGCACGCCCCGAGACCAAAGGCAAAGTGGAACGGTCATTCGACTATGTGGAAAAAAACTTGCTCAATGGTCGGACGTTTCGTTCACTGGAGCATCTGAACGAAGTGACTCGCTGGTGGTTGGCTGAGGTCAACGATACTCGCATCCATGGGACGACCAAGCGCACACCACTGGAACTGCATGGGCAAGAGAAACCGCACTTGATTCTGTTACCTGCAGTTCGCTTCGATACGGCTCAGGTTGTATATCGAATCGTCGATAGCGAAGGCTTTATCAGTTACGCCGACAATCGATACAGTGTGCCTTGGAGACTGATCGGTCAGATGCTGCCAATACGAATCATGGAAGATCAATTGCACATCTATAACGCATCGATCGATCTGGTGGCTGAGCACAATCTGCTGCTTAGCAGAAACCAAAAGCAAACTAGTGGTCCGGGAACGAATTAACCTTGCTCCAAGCGGCGTTTCCGCCCCTTGTTCCTATTCGACCAGAACGCGGCCTGAGTAAGTCCAATTATAAGG
>JAYVSE010000447.1:0-4566 GCA_043775635.1 Planctomycetaceae bacterium
ATTCAGTTCGCTGGTCACATTCCCCAAGGAAGCTTCATTGATACTCAATGGCATCGTCTTTTAAGGATGCGTTGCGGCGTCGGGCTGAACGTTTCGCGAAGGTCAGTGCTTATCGATCAGTTGTGGATCGTCCAAGTCGAGGCGATAGAGGATTTGGTTATAGTCGTGCCGGGGAGTGGGCTGCTGCGACCCAGAGAACGTTTTTGTGTCGGTTCCTTCAAACAGTAAAATCGGTGACTTCGCAGCCGTAAAGTGGACCCAACGGTAAAATCGGCGATTGATTCGATGGCGACGGCAAATAATGCTCCACCAAACCCTTCCGGGTTCTCGTAGTGCCAAACCATGCCCTGGGTGAATCGTGACATCTCTGGATAAGCAACTTCGAACCTCAAGTGCGTGATGTCGTGAAGCCAAATCGCTGTAAGGCTACGGTCGCGCATTGAAGCTGAGTCAACAACGATGAACTGCGAGAAGAAAGAGCACCGAACGAAGACCGAAAAGAAAAGTCAGCGACTCTCCCGTGAAATGGCTTAGTTCAACGACCCGATTTACCGAGTCGAGGCAAGTAAAGTATCCATTTCGAAAATCAGTGGCCGCGACTTCGGTGGAATCGATAGTTATCCGACGCCTTCGGGGGTTTTAATGCTAAGTCGCCGTTCCAAATATAAATAACGGAATTGTCTAGCGTCGTGCAATCAGGTAAAATAGGGTCACACCAAACTTTAGGAGATTTGAAAAATGCTACAAGTCGTCGCAACCGCTGATCAGGCAAAGTTGTTTGCTGAAGCCGGTGGGAGTGTGGAAATCGTTGACGTCGATGGAAAATGCCTTGGCTATTTCGCGAAGCCGTTTACAGATGAAGATATCAGAATTGCAAAAGAGCGGTTGGCATCGGACGAACCACGATACACAACCGCTGAGGTCAGAGAGCATCTCCGGCAATTAGAGGCGAACAAATGAGATACACGGTTACGTGGACCAAAAGTTCTGACCGTGATCTTAGCGAGGCATGGCTGGCAAGTTCTGATCGTAATGGAGTCACAGCAGCGTCAGTTGAAATAGATCGGATTCTTCGCGACGATGCACACCTCAAAGGAAATGAAGTGGCTGAGGGGCTTCGTAGCATCAACGTGCCGCCGCTTCGTTTTTTATTTTCCGCGAATATAGATGACCGCCTAGTTGAAATTGCGGTTGTTCGCGAACTTTGATTTAAATCGGATAACGTATTGCGATCTATCCGGTTGTACTCGAACGGATAGTTTCAGGTCGCTGGCTTCGCTGAGCCGCATCCCGGTCGCATAGCACACCAGCAGCACCCTCCAATGCTTGAGGACTTTGACACATTCGAGTTTTCTCGTTGGGTTAACTCCTTTTGTCGAGCAGCAGGCATTATGGGAGAAAATATCCGCCCCCTTAAACATAAATGGCGTATCGATACCGTATGCTCCAATGGGGCCGGCCGCGTCGACGATTCGCGGAACTACCGCGTGATCAAGTCAACTCGACGATGGTTATCGACAAGTCGTCTATGTCAATGCGGCAGTAACCGGAATTGCGGCCGTGGCTGCTGGCGGTGTGGTCCTGGCGGGTGCGAGTGTTGCTGGAACGTTCATTGCTGCGGGCAGTTTGGGGATCAGTACCGCGCTGGCCAGCGCTGTCGGGCTAAGTGCCGGAATCGGTGTCACGATTGGTGTTGGAATCGCGGCGTACCAAGGCGCAAGCCTTTCATTGGCGGCAACCGTCGGAGCAGCGTCTGGGATCGTAGACGGCTTTGCTGGCCATCGGCTGGGCCAATCAGGCCGTTAGAAGAGCTGTATCGAGAATTGATGTTGCCCCAAAGACTGGACCGGCTGCATTTGAAGACGAAGCGGCTACAATTAGGGAGAACGCGGCTCGTAGTCGCGGTTTGCATCCAGCCTCCGTAATAGTGAATATGGCGATCACACGCAAACAAGCACTAAAACGGATTGAAGGATTAATTGGCGAAGGATCGAACGCGGGAATTGAATCACATATTGCCAAACTTACCCGACCGGGTTCGGGACCTCACATTCGCAATGAGCTGGCGACTCGAATTGCTGAAGTCGAGCGGTTAGCGACGCACGTGGGTGAAAAGTCCGGTGCGGATATTTTGGCGAGGATTACTGAGTATCGCAAAAGAATTTCGGAGATTGCAGATGTCGACTACTAGTACGAATTCACTGGAAGCAAAGCTTCTATCGTTTTTCAAAGAAATGGCTTCCGCAAAGGAAATCAACAACTACGAAGCGGATCGCGGGAAGTTTGTATTCCACATGACCGATTGGCAAGACGAACTTTCCTCGTTGATTCGTTTTTTTGACAAACCAGATGACTATGACCAAGATCAGGCGAACCACGTATTGCAGGAGCTGTTTTATCATGTGCTACCTCACTTGAATGCAGCCGCAGAAATCTACGACGATGCAGTTGAACTTTACAAAATGCACAACAAATTGCCCTCTGCGTAGGCAGTAACGTGCTGCCCCAATTAGAACACTACACTCTGCCGACGGATATATCGGCCAGTTCGTAGAAGGCACTGTATCCAAAGAGGTACTGGATCAAGTCCGACTAATAGCGACTGGGCATCCAGCATTGCAGCGTCGTGGCTTTGGCACGTTGTTTATTGATACTGGGACTGCGGTAGACAAGTAGGTCAAGAAATTGCACGGAATCTTTGTCCCTGCACCCGAAAATGCGGTTCCTCGTGGCGTACTCGCCGAAGAGTTACAGCATGCTATTGATGTCACATGCGGTTTTCACAGTCGGCAACGAATCGCTGTGTTACGTCGCACGAACCCCTCCAACTACAACGACGTTTGGCACAAAGGTGTTTTCAATCGAATAGCAGACGCGATTGAATCACCAGACACTACGATATTCGACTTCTTTTTGACGCTAGATGACGCAGCGGCGTTCAGACGAGCAGCACAAGGACTACCACGATAATGACTATGACTTCCGAATTAGAAAATGCGCTACGGTTACGATTTCCGGTCGCGGATATTCGTTCGGATCAGTGTGATACCGTTCGAGTGATTTCCGCGACAGTTGCGGCGGGGTGTCGTGTCGATGAAACGCGTTATACAGCGACCGTTATTTCTCTTCTTGCGGATGACCTGGACTACGACGACGAGGTTGTTGCCGAATTCAGTGAACAATCCCCAGAACTTTTAGTGGAGCAACTTGCCATGTATTTTTAAGCCCCAAAGAGGGCATTCGGTGCGCTAGAGTTAGCGACGGACAATGTCCCTAACCAGTTTGCGAGAGACTTTGCTCGTTTTATTTCTAAGCGCAAGGATGTAAATCCAAGCGGTGTGTTCGATGTTACAGCACACGCGAATTACTCGTTCGTTGAAATAGGAGGTGCGGCTGCAGATCCTAGATATCTCGCTCAAGTCATTCGATCCCAGGGAGATTTTAACGGACAGGCGGTGAGATTGATCGCCTGTTTTACTGGCAACGGTGGCAAGACGAGTTTTGCGCAGAGGCTTGCAAACGAACTTGGGACCGTCGTACAAGCGCCAACCGGATATGTTCGCGCATTTAGTGACGGAACCTGGGATATTGTTGGCTTCAAAGTACGCAATGGTGCCGCGATACCACTAGAAAATGTACAGGGGCGTATGATTTCTTACTTCCCGCAAAGGTAAAAACATGCTCAAGAGCGAAACTACTCGGAGGTTCTTTGGGGCCTGGCGAGAAGATGAAATTCCGGATGCTCCTTCGTTTCAAGACGTTGTCGATATGACGTGGCAGCCAGATGATTACGACGCTATCGTGCACTATCTGGAAAAGGCGGCAATTGTGTCTGCAATTGGAACTGTAGACGTCTGCGATTTTTGCAATTGTCAACTCGGATCGTATGGTTGGCAAAGTGATGGGGTTTGGGTTTGGAGGACATCTCTTTCGCATCAACTTAAGGCGCACCGAGTAAGGTTGCCTGATACGTTCGTGGATCATATTCGCGATGCAAACTATTTCCTTCCCACAGTAGAACAGATCAAACTGGACACGCTCGATTGGCCTTTCCCAAGAGGTGCTTCGATGTAACGACTCATTTGAATTGCCCCAATTAGTGAAGCGGGGGGCTTCACAGGAAGATTCGCAAAGATGGATCCAAGCGATCATCACTTCTCCCAACGGAGTGCTGGCGGAAACGGTAGGGCAGCTCAGTTAAGAGAGTCGATGGCCAATGGTTGGAACGGCAAGGTAGTTGATGCGGTTCAAACGCCGCACGGAATTACGTCCATCGACAATACAAGAATTGCAATTGCTCAAGAACTTGGAATACCTCAAGTTCCGGTAATGGTTCGGCAAATGACTGATCTACAACCACAATCGATGCTGGGACGATTTGGCAATTCGAAGACATGGGGCGAAGCGTTGCAGTTCCGCACCGGCAACCAGCGCCCGCCGTTGCCGTCGACAGGCACACCCACGCGACCTAGTGGTCCGGGAACGAATTAACCTTGCTCCAAGCGGCGTTTCCGCCCCTTGTTCCTATTCGACCAGAACGCGGCCTGAGTAAGTCCAATTATAAGG
>JAYVSE010000448.1:0-16340 GCA_043775635.1 Planctomycetaceae bacterium
GGCGTAAGCCTGCGGGCCATGGACCAAACTCGATCATACCAGAGTTCTACGCCGTGAACGATAATTTAGCGGAATGGCGCGAGCCATCCGGTGCCTCAATCATCAGAGAGACCGGACGGCTAGCGCCGTACCGCTAAAACAGATTAATTTGCTGAAGAAAAATCGTTCACGGCGTAGGGACAAGCCCCGCTCGATACAAGCACGACGCGCCAGCGAGTGCCTTACTTTTTTACCTCTAGCTCATCAAAGTAGACACGTGCGACGTCAGCCATGTAGTTGACTTGTTCTGTCTTTGCAGCCTCGCCAATCAGCCTCTTCGCCTTCGCTGTATTCCCGTAGGAATCAGCGTACATTCCAAGGTAAAGATTTGCGTAGAAGCTCGCATCGGCATGACTCGCGGAGCCTTCAGTCAATTGTTTTACAACATCGGTAACTCGTTGTTCGTTTCCATCCATCAATAACCTACGGATCTCGTTCATGGGCACCCGTGTATCGCCAGGTGCAGGCAGAACAAGCTTTTCAGCTTCCTTAATGCCAGCTAATTTAGCCACGCATAAGAAATGCCAGGCGGCATTTTCAACGTCATTAGGATTCACCGAACGATGCAACTCGAACAGCTTTCTACCCTCGTCATATCGACCTGTCAGCGCCAGCGCGATACCATACTGCCATAGTTCCGCTTTATCGCCGGGCATAAGTTCGATGTAGCGTTCAAACTGCCTAGCCGCTGAGTTGATCTTACCTGAACGAAGGTAGAGATCACCAGCGAGTCGAATGGCGCGAATATCATTACCATGGTGCAATAGCAGCCGATCGGCTGCATCGCTCGCAATGCTCCTATCTCGTTTTTCCAAGCCTCTCAATCCTTCGATGCGAAGGTCAGAAATGGCAGGCACTTCGTCTGCGTCAGCAGCACGGCTGACTGGTATCGCAAAGTCGAATGAAAAGGTGGCAAACACGGCCATTAGGAGGAAACGTCGTGTGTACATTGTTGAGAAATCCCTGAACCTAGAAACGCTTACGCAGATGTCTACCGAAAAATCGCGACTGACTGATTGCCGCACTTTAAACTGTGTCACCGGATAACGAGCCGATTAGTTTTTAACCGTTTGTTCCAATCACGGCTAGGCGGTGCAATTGTAGCGATTGTAGCGATTGCAACGACTACGACGCCAGGCGAACGCTTTGCCTGGTCTTGGCTGATCGATAAATCGCTTCTATTACTTCAACGCTTCGTCGGCCTTCTCTCCCATCAATCAAAGGTGCCTTCCCTTGGTTCACTGCGGAGACAAAATCATCGAAGAACATGGTGTGTCCGTGATGGCCGATCGCAGCAGGATCCGACGCGCCGCCTCCCGTCTTGGTACGTGCCGCCATCCGTATTCGTATGGCTTCGTCTTCAGGTGTTTCACTGACGAACTGCCATTGCTTCAAATCTTCTTCTTCTAAAATCGCCATTCCGGCACTACCACAGATCTCAATCCGTTTAAGGCTTCCTGGGAATGCGGTCGTTGTCGCTTCAATCACCCCCAGCGCGCCGGAGTTAAATCGCAATGTAGCCACAGCGACGTCTTCAACTTCAATTCGTTCGTGGGTCATCGTTTCGATCCGACCGGTTACCTCCTCGACATCCCCCATCAACCAGAGCAGGAGATCCACGGAATGGATCGCCTGATTCATGAGCGCACCACCGCCATCAAGTGCCCAAGTTCCGCGCCAAGCTCCGCTGTCATAATACTGTTGGCTTCGAAACCACTTCACGTAAGCATCGCCAAGCGTAACCGTTCCAAACCGACCGGCGTCCATGGCGCTCTTGAAAAGCTGCGACGCCATGTGGAACCGACTTTGAAATGTCACTCCCAGTCGCACACCCGCTTTGTCCGTCGCAGCGATGATTTGGTCGCATCGCTCAGTCGTGATTTCAAGCGGCTTCTCCACCACCACATGCTTACCAGCCGCCGCCGCCGCTAGCGCCGGATCGAGATGCGCACCGCTGGGGGAACAAATACTGATCGCGTCAATCGAAGGATCGGCCAGCATCCCTGCAAGGGAATCGAATGCGCGACAAGCATATTTTTCCGCAAATTTGACGGTTCCGGCTTGCGATCGGCTTACGCAGCCGACCAATTTGGCTCCTACACAATCGGCTAACGCCCGTGCGTGAAATCCTGCAATCATGCCGCAGCCAACAATTCCGAATCTCAACGCCATTACAACCTCTTCATGTGTCGTGCTACGATAGTCATCCGTTTTGCGATTGTACCCCAAGTTCGCTGGAATACGACAAGATGACAAAATCCATCAGAATCTCTCGTCGTTCTTTGCTGCGAGGAACGGGCGCGGCCATCGCGTTGCCATGGCTCGATTCGATGTCGCCGCTGATGGCAAAAGGAGTTATACCTTCCGGACCACCGGTTCGTTTGGCTTTCTTTTATGTCCCCAATGGCGTTCACATGCCCGCTTGGCGACCGACAGAAGAAGGAGCTCTCGGCGAGTTGCCTGCGACACTTCGTGCACTTGAACCAGTAAAGAACCATATCGTTGTACTCAGCGGTTTGGCGGCTGACCATTGCGACGGCGTTTCGGCAGCACATGAACCAGCGGGTGGCGGGTTTCTCGTCGGTGCGAAATGCAAGCACTCCGAGGAGCCCGAAGTCGGCGGAGCTTCAGTCGACCAAGTCGCAGCTCGCGAGATTGGTTTGGAGACGCCAATCGATTCACTCGCCCTCGGTATCGATCCAGGTCATCGCGGAGATCATGGCTACAGCGGTACCTATTTGTCCCATATATCTTGGCGCAGCAAAACGACTCCGTCAGCGCTGGAGATGAACCCTAAAGAACTGTTCGATCGTTTGTTCCGCGGCAAGCCACTTCGCCAACCCGACTGGAGCAAACCAACTGAAGAAGCAACATCAACGCTTGAAGATTCGAGCGTTGAAAAAAGTGTGCTCGACTTGGTTCGGGAGGATACACGTACGATGCAGCGTCAACTGGGCTTTGGTGATCGTCGCAAACTGGAAGAATATCTTGACGGGCTTCGCAGCATCGAGAGACGCGTTGCACTTGCTTCGGCCGATACGCACTCGCACCATCAAGAGGCTTTTCAAGATGCTCCACCGCCCAGCGGACACGGAGACGATGAAGACGAAAAGATCCAGTGGTCAGATATCATCATTCCCGATGGCCGTGGTGTTCCCTCGGTCTACGCCGACCACGTCAACCTGATGCTTGACATCATGACACTGGCGTTTCAAACCGATACGACTCGCTTAGCAACGTTTTTGTTCTCTTACGAAAAGTCCGGGCGCGCGTATCCCGAAATCGACGCGCGTGGTTCACACCACTCCACGTCACACCACGGGGACAAAGAAGAAAATCACGTTGAGCTTTCTCGGATCAACTCGCACCACATCGACCTTTTTTCACGAATGCTGTTTCGCATGTCGCAGATTAAGGAAGGAGATAGCACGCTCCTCGACAATGTTATGATCTGTTACGGATCAGGAATCAGCGATGGTAACAAGCACAATCACGATGACCTGCCGATGCTGATTGCAGGTGGTGCCGGTGGCACATTAACCGGCGGTCGACATATCGCCTACAGTGAAAAAACACCTGTATGCAACTTGTACGTCGAAATGCTTAATCGTGCTGGCATTGATCATTCAAAGTTCGGTGACAGCACCGGCAGGCTCGACAGGCTCAGTTAGATGGTTTTAAGGGTTTTAAGGGACCAATGCCGATGGCGTCGCGGTGGCTGGCAGGTGACGGTTGCGTTTCTGCTGGCTTTGCCTGCGATACCCGCCTTTACGCAGCCAAAGAAAGACGAAGATCCGCTTTCGTACGACCGCAAGATCGGTGCACTCATCGGTCGCCATTGCTACAAGTGCCACAATGAAGACAAAGCCAACGGCGACATCAATCTCGCCAAAGATGACAACCCGCGGCTGATTCTTGAAAACGCTATCGTCTGGCGAACCGCATTGGAAAAAATCGAATCCAAGGAAATGCCGCCCGAGGATGCTAAGCAACCTTCCGACGAGGATCGTAAGCTGATCGCAAAGTTTCTCCATCAAACGCTTGACCAACTCGACTGTAATGGCAGCGGCGATCCTGGTAAGCCAGTCATTCGCCGACTAAATCGAGTTGAATACAACCAAAGCATCCGCTACCTAACAGGCCTGGATCTACGAATCGCCGACTCGTTTCCTGCCGATGCAACCAGCTATGGGTTTGATAATATCGCTGCATCGTTGACACTCACGTCAGTTCAAGTGGAGCAATATTACGGAGCTGCGCAAAAAGTCGTGGACGCACTTCTAAACGACGCGACCGAACCAAAGAAAGACACAGAACAGGAATCAGGTTATCGCGCCGTGTATTTCACGAATGCTAACGAAGAGAACTCTAATCGCGCGGCCGCAAAGAAAATCATGGAGCGGTTTGCCAAGCGAGCGTTTCGTCGACCTGTCGAGTCTGAATGGATTGATAAGTTGCTAGTCATCTACGACCGATCTCGAGACCAGCAATTGAAACATGACAACGCGATCGGGAATATGATCATTGCGGTGCTGATCTCACCTCGATTTCTAATGCGGGCCGAACGCAATCAACCGGAAATCGAACAACCTTATCCGATTGATGATTATGATCTTGCGTCGCGGATGAGCTTCTTTCTTTGGTCCGGCCCACCCGATGAGGTTTTGATGAATTTGGCTTCTCGCAATGAGTTGCATGAACCAGAGCAGTTAGATATCCAGATCAGGCGGATGCTCGCCGATCCTCGCAGCGATGCATTGATTGAGAACTTCTTTGCGCGATGGCTGCAGTTCAGCGAATCAGCGACACATCACCCCGATGAGCAAGCATTTCCAAACTACGGACTTGAGTTGCACGAGGCGATTGCCGCTGAACCACGCTTGGTGCTTGCCGAACTGATTCGCGAAGACCACGCGATCACCGACTTGATCGATGCAAACTACACGTATGCAAACCAAATCTTGGCCAAACATTATGGACTGGAGAACGTAACCGGCAGTTCCATGCAGCGAGTGAACTTGCCAGATCGTCGCCGTGGCGGCCTGCTAACATCGGCGGCTTTATTGATGGCACAAGCAGACCCAGGTCGCACGAACGTTCCTCGGCGCGGAAATTTCATTGCGGGGACGTTCCTTGGTTCGCCTGCTCCTCCACCGCCACCGGATGTCCCGGTGCTGGACGAAACCGGTGCCTCGGAAAAAAACTTAAACCTTCGCGAACGCTTGGACGCACATCGTAACAAACCGCAATGTGCTTCCTGTCATTCCAAGATCGACCCACTAGGCTTCGGATTCGAGAATTATGACGCAACCGGAGCTTGGCGAGATATTGAGGTCGGTAAACCGGTGGATGCGTCGGGGGAGCTTCCTGGCGGTCGCAAGTTCAATGGCCCCATCGAATTGAAAGATATCTTGATGGAACGCAAAGAGGAGTTTGTGGCGACGTTTGCAAGTCAACTATTGATCTATGCACTTGGTCGCGGGCCAATCGCTACCGACCAATGCGTCGTCGGTGACGCCGTCGAAGCTGCGAAAACCAATGGCTATCGCTTTTCGTCGATCGTTAAGTCGATCGTAAACAGCTATCCATTTCTCCATCGACAAAACCCAGAACTTTAGCCTGGCCTGTTAAAAATTTGGTATTGTGGACAAGAAGCTTTTACGCAGATTTAATTCCATTATCTCGCCGCGAGCGGGGCTTGTCCCAACGCCGTGAAGGATAATTTAGCGGAATGGCGCGAGCCATCCGGTGACGCGGGTCTCAGAGAGACCGGACGGCTCGCGCCGTACCGCTAAAACCATTCATTTTGCTGAAGAAAAATCTTTCACGGCGTAGGGATTCCTTTGACCTCGCACGTCTAATGAATTGCATCACTAGCCAACGGCGTTAAACAACATAGCCCAGGGTTGCGGCTTGCTCGCTCCGCACGCAACGTCCATCCTAAGCTGGCTTCAATAACTTTCGCGCCGCTAGTTCCGAATGGGAAAATGCTTGATGGTTTTCTAATCCTGCAATCGTAAGTTTTCTTCCCGCGGATTCAAACTCACGCCTCAGCTCATGCAGGCGAGTCATCACCGTGTGATCTACAAATCCCGCCTCTGAGCAATCGACAATCACGTCGCTACTGGCTGGCACGGAATTGATCTTGGCCTTGAGAAGCAGCCAATTGGTAAAAACTGCTGAGCCTTTCAAACGAACTCTTTGCGACGTCCCATCCGATTCAATGCTAACAGGAATCCCAAAGAACTGACCCGGTTTGACACCGAAGCTCATTTGGCAGATCAGCTTCACAAGGATTCCGATACCCACTCCAATCAGCAAATCGGTGGCAAGTACACCTGCGATCGTACTGACAAATATTAACAACTGCTCTTTACCGACATGATACATGTGCAGGAACTCCTTATAGTTCGCCAATCGGCAGCCTGCGTAGATCAGCATCGCAGCTAGCGCGGTCAAAGGAATTTTGTTGAGCAAGAAAGGCAACGCGACGATACTGATTGCCAGGAATAGCCCGTGGAAAAAATTAGACCAACGTGTCCTGGCTCCGTAATCCTTGTTTGCGGAGCTACGCACGATCTCCGAAATCATCGGAAGTCCACCGATGGCTGCGACCGCTGTGTTGGCGAGGCCCACTGCAAGTAAATCGCGATTCAAATCCGACTTGCGTTTCCAGGGATCTAGAACGTCAACGGCCTTGGCGCTAAGCAACGACTCAAGCGACCCGACCAATGTAAACATCAACACCCATTTCCAGAAGATAAACTGGCCAACATGAGTGAAATCAGGAAAAATAAACGATTTTGGTAGCGCCGCTGCGTTTGGCGGAACCTTGACTAACAGAGCCTTTACTTCTTGTTGCTCTTGCTCGCCATGGTGCGAGATCTCATAACTGCGCTTATTGCCATCGTATTCTTTGAACATGTAAGCTGCCGCAGGAATTGCAATCACCAAGATCACGAGTTGGGCAGGAACGATTTTGCAAATGGCAATTTTCTTTTTAAGAATTGGGTACGCAAACAGCAACAGAAGACTTGCGAGACCGATGATGGCGACAGGCAACGCGAGATGTGGCAAGTGAGCAGGAAGCTCCATATATGCTTCATAGGCTTCAGTCGATGAGTTTGGCTTTAAGCCAAGAAGCGGATACATCTGTTTGCCGATAATGATCAAGCCGATCGAGGCTAACAGGCCGTGGATAACCGCTGAAGGAAACATGTCCGATAATGTGCCAGCACGTAGTAATCCCATTAAGATTTGGATGATGCCAGAGACGACAGCGACGGCTGCCACAGAAGGCAGGTACTGCTTGAAAATCTCAGGGTCTGTATTGTTCGCTGTTACTCCCGCGTTGGCTGCAAAATCCAAAACGGCTCCGAGAACAATCGCGATCATACCTGCGGCAGGACCCTTGATCGTAAGCTCTGAGTTGCTCAAGAAGACGCAAAGCAATCCGCCTGCGATCGCTGTAAAAACACCATTGATTGCGGGAAATCCACTTGCGTTGGAGATTCCGAGGCACAAGGGAAGCGCAATCAAAAAAACGAGCAATCCCGAGATTATATCAAAACGTATGTTTTGAGCGAACGTACCTAGTGGCGGAACTTCGGGTATGGATTGATTTTCGGGACTGGCCATTTTGGTGCCTAAGAATTAACGACGGTCTAAATTATTATATGGATGCAAACTTCGCCTACGTTGAGTGCCAGAAATCGGAATTCAGATTGTGCCACCTACCTGACTTCGACCCAACACCCTGAACGTACTCTTTTGGATGGTTCTGCACAAATGTCAATGGCATTACAAATACGTAAGTATCGGCTACCAACTGCCGTCTGCATGCCCGATCAAATCCAGTATCCCGTTTACAATCGAAAGCGGGTGTGGCGGACAACCGGCGACGTACAAATCCGGTTCGAACCGATCAAGAAACTTGCGGTCAAGTGCAGGTGATGGCGAAAATACACCACCAGATATTGCACACGCACCGACAGCGATTACAAACTTAGGATCAGGCATGCCCTCATAAGTCAGCGCAAGAGCCTCGGCCATATTTGACGAGATCGGCCCACTTAAAATGAGACCATCTGCATGACGGGGCGACGCAACAATGTCAATTCCAAATCGTCCGCAATCGAAGTTGACATTGGCCATCGCATTTACTTCCAACTCGCATCCGTTGCATCCGCCAGCAGATACGGATCTGAGCTTCAGCGAACGGCCGAAAATTTTTCGAATCCAATCCGACGCTTCGACTGCATTGAGGGCACGACCTTCACCCACAACCAGCCCCTCACGAGTTCGAGACGCCATTCGATAGCCCGCCTCAAAACTGACTTTGCTCGTCGGGCAACTGCGCGCGCATTCATCGCAAAAAACACAGCTTCCCAAATCGATCGAAAACGGCTCTAGCGTGATCGCATTGGTAGGACACTCGTCGACGCACTTCGAGCAACCACTATCACATGGTTGCGAACCGATGACCGGCAATCCACGAAATCCTACCGGATTTGCCTTACGTACATCAGGAACGAATTGCTTGCCTTGCGACAAACGGACTTTGATTGCATCTGATAATAATTGCATTGTTTGCACCAAGATTTACAGGTCATTGCCACAATAAGACAAATCAAAACTCTTATTGCAAATTGGAAAATCGTAGATGGCATTGTCTTTAACAGCTTGCGCTAAGCCGAACCAATTCCGCAGCGAAGGGTCTTGGACTTTGTAATGACTGATCTTTCCAAAGCCATCGGTTTCAATGCATTGAATTACTTCGCCTCGCCAGCCTTCTTCGACAGAAACAACGATTGAATTTGGCGTTGCAACATACTCAACGCGTTCATCCGCTGGAACTTCTGGCATTTCACCAAGAAGCTTTAGAATCCAATCCAACGAAATGTCGATCTCACGCAATCGGACGATACCACGCGACCAGCAATCTCCGTCAGGTTCCGTAACTAATTCGATGGGGTGCTTCTTATAAACTCCGCCGCGAAGATCGGAGCGAAGATCGCAAGTTAAGCCTGAGGCACGTCCCGTCATTCCTACCATACCGATATTCTGCGCCAACTCCGCTGACACGGTTCCGGTCGTACACAATCGATGGCGAACCGTTGTCGATTCCTGAAATAATCGATTGATTAGGGCGATGTCGTTCTGCACCTGCTGGATCGTTTTTCGAATGTCCTCTTTGTGCTTTTCCAGGAAAGCAAAACGTAGCTCGCCAGGTCTGAACCAACTTCGACCGAAACGACTTCCACAAAGACGCATTGAAAGATTGATCACGGACGTTCGTAGTCTACCGTAGGTCGTACTGCCGGGCAAAAACGCCACGTCCGTCGCGAGTCCTCCTAGCCCGACTAAGTGCATCGCAACGCGTTCAAGTTCCAACGCAATGCCGCGAATGCACTCAACTTCCGGCGTTACGCTTAGCCCGCACAGCGTTTCCCATGCTCGGCAAAAACCAAGCGTATATCCAACGGCAGTATCCCCAGCAATGCTTTCAATCAACGGCGAGATTTTTCGTGGTGTTGTCTGCTTCAGCAGCCCCTCTGCACCACGGTGTTGATATCCCAAATGAATTTCAAGATGGTGGACTTTCTCGCCATAGCACATGAAGCGAAAATGCCCCGGCTCGATGACACCCGCGTGGACGGGGCCGACGGCGACTTCGTGAACCTCTTTTCCTTCCAGCTTATAAAACCGATAGTCGTTCATCATACCGAGGTTTTTGCCTTCGAATCGGATTGGCTTGAGCCACGGATGTCCGTCCATGGGGAGCCCATACTGCTCATGCAATTCGCGTTCGAAGCAATGCAGTTGCGGAATTTCGGTCGTCAATTCATTGTACGATTCGCCGCTGATGCTTTTGCCCCGGAAGTGAGCTAGGCCGCTCTTTGTTGACAGAAACACGGCGTTAAGAATGACCGGGCAGTCTTTACTGGGGCTGCCGAAAATGCTCAATAACCGATTGCCAGCCGCAAGCTGCGATTGAACCTTGGTTCGAAACGCATCGTAACCGAGAGTCTCCAGCGACTGGACCTGATTTATCAATACGTTTGGATGATTTGTCACTGACTTATTCACTCATCGTTCAGATACTATTGGTGATACACGATATAACGGTTCTTCCGTACTGGAAGTCCGCAAATGCAACTACGGACTTCCTAGTGTCAATGCGACTTCCTGAATGAGCGATGTTACAAAAGACGGTGAATAGATCCCGAGGGATACAAGAATCCCGATGAATAACATGCTCGCAGCATTTGAAAGCAACGGTTCCTTCTTATAGTCACCTTCATCAGACGATTCTCCCCAAATCATTGGGAACAGCGCACGCCCACTGGCGACCAATACAATCGTCAGGATGACGCAGATTAAAAAGAACACCCACAAGTAGCCACTGTCCACAACAGAACTGAGGATGATAACTTCGCCAACGAAGCTTCCGAATGGTGCGAACCCCAGCAGAGCAAAGACGCCAAGCATGAAAGCCCAACCGCTAAACGGCATCACACGAATAATTCCACGCAAGGCAGAGATCTTCTTCGTACCGAAATGTGCTTTGATGTTTCCACATGCGAGGAACAAAACGGCTTTGACGTAAGCGTTGCTAACGACGTATAGAACAACACCGTAACCTGCGTCTTTTCCCAATCCCAATCCAATGGCAATGGTGCCCGCGTGGTTGATGGAGGCGTAGGATATTAATCGCTTGAAGTTGTCAGCGGTGACAATCTTGAAAGCTGCGATCGCAACGGATAGCACACCCATGATCAGCAACTCCTCACTGACCAGTGTCTGGTCAAACGAGCGTAGCAGTCCGACTTCGCGAAACAGACAAAGAATAACGCAGTTGAATTGCACCGTAGCGAGCAGTGCCGTGATAGAAGGAGGAGAAAAATCATAAGCATCTGGCAGCCACGAGTAGATTGGTGCCAATCCGAGTTTCGTGCCAAGGCCGAAAACCATCAATGCAAGCCCAAGCTCCCACCATAACTGCTCCCCAAGGGAATGAACTAGCTGCAACTCATTGATAAAAAACGTCAAGTGCGTCGCCCCATGGGCACCCACCGGTCCGCCCATCGCTCTTGCCAGACACATCAAGCCAAGCATGTTGAAGCCGAGACCAATCACTGAAAACAACAGATACTTCCAGGAAGCAGCGACGGCGTCTTTCCCTCTGGCGTAATAGATCAGGGGGGCAATGGCTAAAGTGCTCAGTTCCAAAAAGACCCACATGGCGATCAAGTGATTGCTCAAAACGGTAAACACACAACACGAGAAGAACAGCAGAACACGGGCGATGAATATCTCAAACGCTTGGGGCATGAGCCCGGCTCGAATCCGATGGTGAATGTATAAGGTAATGCCAAAGAAAACCGTTGAAATCACAATCAAGAACAGCAGCGAGCTTGCGTCAAGCACAAAGTAATTGCCCAAGAAATATTCAGCAGTGCCGGACTTTCGCTGAGTTGCCACGAAGATCGAAAGCGCAACCTCCAACAGCGCCGTGACAACGAGGACCATGCTCGCGTTCGCTCCGCGAAGAACTCGCATCAACAGGAAGGCAACCGGGATCAAAGGTAGAACCGCACACATCAAAACGATCATAGAACCACCTCGTCATCCGAATGGCTGCTTGCCTGGGCGGTCCCTAGCAACAGCGGCAGGTACGTTGTGCATGTCAACACCAAAATGACGAAGACAATCGAGACCCCGACATAGGTTTTCATCGGCATTGCATGAGGAGACAGTAGCTCTACCAAGGTAAGTCCACTCTCAAAGGTCAATAGGCCGATAATCTGACCAAGCGGGTGTGACTGATTTGCTAAAACATGCAAGCTTAAAAGGATCGCAGCGGCAGCGGTGCCAACTTGCAGAGCTTCAACAGGATTGCTTGATGTCAATTTCCATGCGAACCCAAACGCTAGGACGACTAAGGCGAACGCGACTATCCAGCGAGTGACCGATTTCTTGATAAATGTAAAATCTGGCGGCATCGATATTGTTTTCATAGCTCTTAACAATACTAGCGGCACAAAGATTCCACGGATCACAAACAAGTTCAGCGCCTCTAGTGCCATTGCGAGAGATTCTTCGTGCGTATAGATCAGCAAAAAACCCATCAAGAACCCTTGTACTCCTAGTGAGATGATCGCTACCTTCCACGAGTGGAACAAAAGCGGCAGCAACAAGGCAGCGACATACGCAATAAATAAGTTGGTCATTGGGCTGGTCCTTGGTTAACGCTAACAACAATTACACTTAGCATTGCAGCCATCAACGCAGCAAAAATAAACAGCGGCAATGCCCGAAATCGCAACCGAGCCACTAACGACTCAACCAACCCTATCGCCGCCGCAATGATGGCGATGAAGCCTGTCGTTACGACCATGGCAAGCCAAGGGTAATGCTCGGCTGAAAAAGGATTCAGTACTGCGGCGATGATCCCGGCAATCAACGTCGTCTTCATCGCAGATCCATACTGCACCATTGCAAGCTCGGGACCGCTGTTGTCTAAGATCATTACCTCGTGAACCATCGTTAGCTCCAAGTGTGTGGTGGGGTCGTCGGCAGGAACGCGAGCGCCCTCAACCAATAACACCACAAACATTGCACCTGCGAACGCCAGCTTGAGAATGAGCAAGCTGCTCATTTCGCCTGCTGGGAAGACAAAGCCCGAGAAAGAAATGCTGCCACAGGCGATTGCGACGGCTACCAGTGCAAGCAGAAACACTGACTCAACCAGGGCCGAATACGTCGCTTCGCGACTCGCCCCCATGCCTTCAAATGGGCTACCTGTGTCCAGGGCTGCCAACATCATAAAGACCTTGCCCAGGCCAAGGATGTAAAGAAACGCGATGAAGTCGCCGGTGAAACTGAGCGGTGTATAGCCCGGCACAAGCGGAACGAAAAGACTTGCCGTCAACGAGGTCGCAAGCACGACCACAGGTGCCAACGGAAAAATCCATGTCGTGACAACACTATAGACAGGCTTCTTCTTTAACAGTCGAACTAAGTCGAACCATGTTTGATAGAGTCTCGGTCCACGTCGACCCGACCAAATTGATTTCACGCGATTGATGATCCCCATCACAAAGATCGGTGCCACAAGCACGATCGTAAAGTGAAAAAGAATGGTGATGATGTTCATAAAAAAGCTCGTCTTACGACTCGTAACAAAACGCGATCTGGCATTCCTAACTCATTGCAACGAACACGCCGATGGCAATGAGACCAACGAGGCCCAGGGCAAATGAGAATCGAGACTCTTCCGACAGCAACGGCAAAAGCTTCTTGGCCAGACTGTCGCCGCCATTGAGTAAGCCAAACATCCGCCGTTCGACAGAGTCCATGCAGTGAGTTTCGTAGCTCCCATCTTTAGGAAAGACACCTTGGGGCAATTCTCCGCGTTTGAAAAAGCGGAGAAAATCGCGGAAGACATCGATCATCGGACCTGAGAACGAAGAACCGGTGTATTGCATGCGTGTATTCGGAGCGGTGTACCCACAACCCCACGTCACATGCTTTCGTTCGGCCACGGGCAGCAATGCGAAACGCAACACCAGCAGTATCGCAATGACAGCAACAAGAACCCATGCAACTTGCGAGAGCGATTGGATTAATTCAATCGCAGCAATGCCACCGATCGGCGAGGCGACTTGCCCATCCAAACGCAACATGACCGACACAGGAGCTGCGATAATTTGCAATGCATAAAGCGGGAACAGGCCAACGAGCAAAATGCCAATTCCATGGATCACCATCGGAATAAGCATAAAGATGTTTTCGTGCGAGTGGGCTCCAGCATGCTTGGGATCACGAGCGACGCCGAGGAACGTTAGCCCGAAAGCTCGCGTGATCGACAAGGCTGACAAGCCACCAACGATCGCCAAAATCGCGGCGAAAAGCGGTAGGACAAATCGCCCCAAGCCAAGTTCCGGCGAGAAGTGTAACAAGCCGACGTATAGTAAAAACTCGCTGACGAAAGCATTGAACGGAGGAAGTGCAGCACTCGCCAACGAACCAAGCAGGAACAATGCACCCGTCCATTTCATTGGCTTTAACAGCCCCCCCAGCTTCTCTAAGTCGACTGCATGAGTAAAGCGATAAACAGAGCCAGCACCATAGAATAGTAGGCACTTGAACAATGCATGATTTAGGATGTGAAGAATGCCGCCACCAAAACCTAGACCGGCCAGAACAGGGTCATGAATCGACAAACCCAGACTACCAATTCCAAAGCCAATTCCTGCGATACCCACATTTTCGGTTGATGAATATCCCAATAGTCGCTTAAGATCTCGCTGGGTGATTGTGTAGAGAATTCCCATGAACGCAGAAATTGCGGAAATTGCGATGATTAACCAGCCCATCCAGAGCTCTGGCTCGCCGATCATAAACAAGAACTTGAGCATCCCGAATAAACCCGCTTTGTGGATCACTCCCGACATCAGTGCCGATACGTGAGCCGGTGCAGCAGCGTGTGCGCGAGGAAGCCAAGTATGGAACGGATAAAATGCGGACTTCAGACAAAAAGAGGTGAGCAGCAACACAAAGGCGAGTCCTCTGGTCGGACTGGGCTTACTGAAGAAGGTTGCAAAATCCGCGAACTGAAAGCTGTGCGTCGACGCATGAATAACCGTAATAGCGGCGACAAGGAATAGCAGTCCCACATGGGTCGAAATCAAGTAGTTGAAACCTGCGAATCGGATTTTTTGATTTCGATGTTCGTAGATAACTAACAGCCAAGCTGACAGCGCCGCGATTTCCCAACCTACGAGAAAAGCGAACGCATTCTGGACCGAGTAGATGATGACGTAAGAAAGCTGAACCATCGAAAGCAATGCAAAGTGGATCCCGACATGGCGAGGCCCTGTCATATCTTTCGCTAGGTAACCGACAGCGAATAGTGACCCTAAGAACGTCATTGGCATCGAAAAGGTCAAGAAGAATGCCGAGATGGCATTGATTTCGATCCGAATCGACTCCACCGGATACGACCAGGGCAACACACGGACAAATGATTCACCTCCCATCAATATGGGAGCGGTTACCGAAACGACTAAAACGCAGGCGATCAATTGCGAGGCCAAGTTCACCCAAACCTGGACGCGGTTCCTCGGTATCAGAACCGATAATGCTGCCCCGATCAGCAGGGACAGTGTGCCTAGTAAGATTGGATTCATCAAGCGTTCGATTATATATATAATTTTACTGAGTGAACGGCTGTCAACAGGTCCGTGACGTGGGATAGGCTTCCAGCCTGTCATTTTCAATGTGCTAGGCTGGAAGCCTATCCCACTAATTGATCGATCGACCAGTTTCAAGAATCGCTAGGTTAGACACGATATCGGCGAATGGCTAGAGCAGCGTTACGTTACAAATCCGTAAGGATAACAATGCACTTTGCTGGCTGGGCGATTGTTGCGATAGAGTATCTGGTGGCAGGCGAAGGGGCGACTCGAGATTGACGCTGGAGAGGGAATTGGAATTTGAAATGGATGTATTGTTGATCGAAGACGACCAAGTCCTGGGCAAGATGATTTGTCGCGGTTTAGAGGATTCTGGCCACCACTGCGAATGGCTAACCGGTGGCGCAAACGCCGTTGCATCGATCAAGAACCGGAATTTTGATGTCGTCGTGCTCGACCGAATGCTGCCCGACCTCTCCGGCATGGAAGTGCTCGCGGGATTAAAGAGCGAGGGAAATGAAACTCCCGTCTTAATGCTAACGGCGCTCGGTTCGGTTGAAAATCGAGTCGAAGGGTTGGAAGCAGGCGCAGATGACTACTTGGTCAAGCCGTTCGATTTTGCCGAGCTCGTGGCTCGCTTGCTCGCCATCACTCGTCGGTCACGGCGAGTCACGACAACGGTTTACGAAATCGGCCCGCTGCGAATGGACTTGACTAGCCGCGTTGTGACTCGCGATGGCAAGACGATCGAGCTAACCCCGACCGAATTCGGCATGCTTGAACTGCTGATGCGAGACGCTGGCCAAGTGGTCACGCGAAAGATGATTTGCGAACACTTGTGGGATGCACATTGGGAAGGTGTGACCAATGTTGTCGAAGTTCATATCACGCGACTTCGTGGTAAGATCGATCGCGACTTCGAATTTCCCTTGTTGCAAACGGTTCGCGGTCGAGGGTACATGGTCGAAGTTCGTTAGGTAGCTGGCACGACCGGATGCTACGACGGGGTTCATCCCCGTCGGGCTATAATCACAACCAGAAGATGCTGGCGGAGTGAGCCTCGCTACCATGCGGCTTGTCCGCGTGGAGCGTTAATCAATC
>JAYVSE010000449.1:0-9150 GCA_043775635.1 Planctomycetaceae bacterium
CATCCAGCGGCGTCGTTTTCCCGTCGCGATCAGCATCGGAGGCGTTGAGTGGGTTTTGCAGCAAGCGATCGTTTCGCAGTTCAACCCGTACCATCGCAGTTTCACTTTCGGCAGCGGCAAAACGTTGCGTTGCACTGCCGACTGGAGCCGTGATCACATGCGTAAATACGCCATTAAAGAACGACGGCGTTTGAATGATCCAGCCGGCACCAAACGTGATCGCATCGTCCCGATCGGCGAGGATGGACAATTTTTTATTAGGACTGGATTGATTGATCTTTTCGATATTCAAGACCAGTGAGTTACTTCCGGTTCCACGAACATCGATCAACTCGATCGTGGTCAGCAATGTGCCTGGGGTCGTTGCCAAATTAAAGGTTTCGCCCTCGCCCGCCAGCACAATCGTCGTAACGACAGGATCGTCCACCGCCAATACCCTTACGTCAAACGCGCGTTCCAATAAACCATCATCGGCATTGCCAAACACCGCATCAGCGCCCGCATCGACGGCGCGAACCGTGAGCACGGTCGTTCCATTCGCGTCCGCCAGTGGCTTGTAGTGAATCGTCGCGGTATCAGTCCCCGCAACCGGCGTGATCGTTGGATTCGCAATTAAGTCTGTGTTTGAACTTGTGACTGTGAATTGCAGCGCTGGACCTAATGCACGTCCTTTGGTGATGCCCGTGATGGTCACCGTTTGCTCGGGTGCGTCTTCGATGATCGGCTGTGGCAGTGATTCAAAATCGAACGACGGAGGCAAGATCGACGAGCGAACCAAGAAATCGATTCCCAAAGCAATATCGGTACTGGTACCGGTAACGGAAACTCGATGAGAGCCTTGCACAAGATGATTCGGTAGCACATACAACGTGTCGGTGTTCTGTGGCACGGCGACGATGTCTAACGTTCCTTTCCCATTGGGACCGGAAGTATCGTTATCGAGATTGGCGATCGCGAAAGGCATTCGTTCGCTGAATGAAAATTCACCCAAGCCAATATTCTCTTGTGGTTCGAAGCGCACATCTTTTGTGATTGGATCGACGCCGATATTGCGGAAAATCGAGACTTGGCGTTTATCCAACTTGGTGGCAATGACATCGTCATCACCATCGTTATCAATATCGGCCACAGCTACGTCATAAGCACCATCCACGGTGCCGAGAGTGGTGGACTGTACGCGCAGCTTACCGCCCGCTTGCCCGCCAAGCAGGATCGAAACGGAATTGCTTTTCAAATTGACAACCGCTAAATCGGGTTTGCCGTCTTTGTTAAAATCACCGACTGCGGAATCAAGCGGGCTGGCTTGAACTTCGTAGTAATTGCCGTCTCGTTTGAGGCCGCCTTTGCCATCACCGACGAGAATCGTCACTCCACCCGACGTTGTGGCCGTCGTTAAAGGTGCGGAGTGCGTGACGGCGATATCGAGGTCGTTGCTGCCAGCGAAGTTGGCAACCGCCAACGACACCGGTTCTTTCCCTCCAGTGACAATCGGTGTGCCGACCGTAAAGACGCCCGAACCGTTGTTCGTCAGTATTTGGACGGTCTCATCACCATCATTTAATGAACCGGCGAGGCCCTTGTTCAAAACGACCAGATCAAGCGACGCATTGCCAGCGAACTGACCTGCAACAATATCCAGTGGCTCGTCGCCGATTTTTAGTAGTGCCTTTGACGAAAAGCTGCTAGCGGCAGCATCGAAATTCAGCAGCACCAGGACGTTGCCTGTAAAATTCCCGACGATTGCAAAGTCTGGATTGGGGTTTTCATCCAGTTGGGCCGCCACCATCGCCGTCGGTGCAGCGAAGTCGTTGCCAGCAGCAATCTGCGTGGCAAAGTCACTGAGCGTGAAATCAAATTTCTGATTGGTGAAACCACCGTGTTGATCGTTCAACCGGATACTGATCTGATTGGTTTGCGAAAGCAGCACAGCGACACCGGCAAAGCCGTCGCCATTGAAATCGCCTGTGACCACACTTTGCGGATTCCCTCCTCGTTGCTCTTTATCACCCAGCGGGAACTTTAGCGGTTGTGAATCGTTCCCAAGCAGTTCATTTCCAAACGGCGCGACTTGAACTAAGTCTTCATCCAGTACCAACCGTACCGGCGTCAGCGTTGAGGCCAATCCGGTGAAGCTGTAATTTCCATCACGATCGGTCACCGCCTGCGGATCATCGAAGTCACGTACACCCAATTTACCACCATCGAGAAAAACCGTGCGATCGCTCGCTGGCAGATCACCCGCATCGACAATACCATTGCTGTTCAGATCCCGCATGACACGTCCGCGAATCGTCGAATCGGAAGATTGTCCAGTCGAGACGATCGGTCGAAAACCAAAATCCAGTTCCGATAAGTTGCCACCTTCCGGCAGAAAGATAGTGAATGCGGTGTCGTTACCGGATCGCGGTGTGATTCGTTCGAAACCTGGGGCGTTGGTTGCACGAAGGACATAGTTGCGATACGAGGGTAAGTCCGTGAATTGATAGATACTACTCGCGTTGGTCACCGCGGTCGGTTCGGATGGGTCCAAGACGCCATTGAGATTGGCGTCGATGAATACGGTTCGACCGGGCAGAATTTCCTCTCCCAAGTCATAGACACCGTTTAGAATCGCGGTGTCGTTAAACAATCTTCCGGAGATCGTACCGGGATTGGGAACCAGTCCGAAATTGAGGTCCATGATCTCATCTCCCGGAACCAAATTTAGTTTGACTTGGCGAAAATCAACCAATGGGTTGGCAACAAAAAAGATGTCTAAAGAGAAGTCTGCGTCGTTTTTAACCAGATTACTGGCAAAAGACTGGAACGCTACGAAACGGGCGTCCGCGCTCAGCGATAGACTAAAGCTACCGCTATTCGCTTGCGTGCCGTCAGACGCCACGCTGACTCGCTTGACCGTGTCGTTATTGCGATCATAAACAAACGTGTCTTCAGAAGAGTTGGTGTCCCCAGGTACCAGATCATTTGCAATGGACTGGAACGCAACGAAACGGCCATCCGCGCTCAGCGATAGACTAAAGCTACCGCTATTCGCTTGCGTGCCGTCAGACGCCACGCTGACACGCTCGATCGTGTGGCTATTGCGATCGTAAACAAACACGTCTTCAGCGGCGTTAGTGTCCCCTAACACCAGATTACTGGCATCGGACTGGAACGCCACGAATCGACCGTCCGCGCTGATTGTTACGGAACTGCGGCCAGAACTGTTACTAGCGGCTCCCGTTCCGTCTGCTGCCACGCTGACTCGCTCGATTACACGGCTATTGCGATCGTAAACGAACACGTCCAGAATGGGAACGACGTCAGTGTCCCCAGTTACGAGGTTACGGTTGTACTCGAACGCCACGAAACGGCCGTCCGCGCTAAGCGATAGATTTCCGTAAAAGCTATCGGCTTGCGTGCTGTCAGCGGCCACGCTGAAACGCTCGATCGTGTGGCTAATGCGATCGTAAACAAACACCTGTTCATTGCCATTGATGTCCCCAGGTACCAGATTATTGGCCCCGGAAGCGAACGCCACGAAACGGCCGTCTGCGCTCAGCGATGCGGAGTGGCTAGAGTTATTCGCTTGCGTGCCGTCAGCGGCCACGCTGACACGCTCGATCGTTTCACTAATGCGATCGTAAACAAATATGTCTCTAGCGTCGTTGGTGTCCCCTGGTACCAGATTACTGGCAAAGGACTCGAACGCCACGAAACGGCCGTCCGCGCTCATCGATGGGATCCTGCTATTACTATCCGCTTGCGTGCCGTCAGCGGCCACGCTGACACGCTCAATCGTATCGCTATTGCGATCGTAAACAAACACGTCTTCAGTATCGTTGGTGTCCCCAGGTACGAGATTACTGGCACGGGATTCGAATACCGCAAATCGGCCGTCCGCGTTCAGGCTGATAGACGCAATGTTTTGTTGTAACGAGGATATTTTTTGAATCTGGGGACTCGATGCCGCGAAATTCGGAGGCACCGTGATGGAAGCAATCGCCATTCCTGGATTGACAGCCTTCCATGCATAGCCACCCAACGCATCGGTTGCGGCGACACGGTCCGATAACGTTGTGTGAAGGCTCACCGGCGTGTCGGAAACAATCGGCTCGCTGATATCTAAAATTTGGTTCTCGTTCAAATCAATGTAGACCCTTCCCGAGACAGAGGCGTCGATCGCCTCCACCGCCCCAATATCCGGTGTGGATCGGATGTGACCCAACTGATCTGATGTACCCACCAAGGTCGCACTCCCGGCGTTGATCGCCGGATTGCCGCGGAGCAATGGATGCACTGGCGGTTCGAAACCAGTTCGGGTGAGACCTCCGATCAGTGCCGCACCAGGAGTCGGGGACTGGATCACATTCAAATTATTAACGGTAGAACTCGCGTTCAGCGTGTTAGGATTTAACAACAGCGTGTCGTTCAGCACGACCCTGCCACTAACCGCGAATGACGCTTGCAGAGTTCCCACAACGGTCAATTGTGAGGCATAGAGCAAGGAGTTCAAAAACGAAATTGAAGAAAGATTGCGACTATTGCGATCGTAAACAAACACATTTTTTAAAAGGGGGTCGTTACCTCCGGGGATAAGATTACTGGCAAAGGACGAGAACGCCACGAATCGGCCGTCTGCGCTCAGCGACAATGAGTAACTGGAGTCAATAAACGCGGCATTCCCTTGCGTGCCATCGGTGGCCACGCTGACACGCTCAATCGTGTTGCTATTGCGATCGTAAACAAATACGTCAGCTTGCTCGTTGGTGTCCCCAGGTACTAGATTACTGGCATCGGACGAGAACGTCACGAATCGGCCATCCGCGCTCAGCGATGGGATGCTACAAGTGCTATCCGCTTGCGTGCCGTCAGCGGCCACGCTGACGCGCTGGATCGTGTTGCTATTGCGATCGTAAACAAATACGTCACCTTGCTCGTTGGTGTCCCTAAGTACTAGATTACTAGCAATGGACTCGAACGTTACGAAACGGCCATCGGCACTCAGCGACGGGGCCCAACTGTGGTTATCCGCTTGCGTCCCGTTTGCGGCAAGGCTGACGCGCTGGATCGTGTCGCTATTGCGATCGTAAACAAACACGTCACTAGTGCCGTTGGTGTCCCCTGGAACCAAATTACTGGCGTTGGACGAGAACGCCACGAATCGGCCGTCCGCGCTCAGCGATGGGGAGTCGCTGCCGCTATTCGCCTGAGAGCCATCAGCGGCTAGGCTGACGCGCTTGATCGTGTCGTTATTGCGATCGTACACAAACACGTCATAATCGAAGTTGGTGTCCCCAGGTACCAAATTACTAGCAGCGGACAGGAACGCCACGAAACGACCGTCCGCGCTTAGCGATGGGGAGGAGTAGTAGAAGCTACTAGCTTCACTCGCTTCCATACCGTCAGCGGCCACGTTGACGCGCTTGATCGTGTCGCTATCGCGGTCGTAAACAAATACGTCAAATGTGTCATTGGTGTCTCCTGGTACGAGATTACTAGCATCGGACTGGAACGCCACGAAACGGCCATCCGCGCTTATCGAGGGACTGAAGCTGCCGGTAAAGCCATTCGCTTGCGTTCCGTCAGTGGCCATGCTGACTCGCTCGATCATGTCGCTATTGCGATCGTAAACAAATACGTCGAGTAATCGGTTGGTGTCCCCAGGTACCAAGTTACTGGCAAAGGACTCGAACGCCACGAAACGCCCGTCCGCGCTTAGCGAGGGAGCGTCGCTACTGCTATTTGTGACTTCTACACCTGAGATCGCACCGTGTCCGCTGATGTTTCCTGAAAAGGTCGAATTGGAAACAAAACCGTCTATCGCTGATCGCGACTCCAGGCCCCCGCCTTGATTGTTGCTGAGTGTGCTCCGCGTAATGTTTACTGTCGCCGAACGGGACACAAAGACGCCGCCGCCAAAATTGCTTTGGTTACCGGCAATCCAACTTTGCAAAACATCAACGTGGCCATCCCAAGAGGCGATACCGCCCCCGCTGATCGGCACCGAACTTGAAGAGCCAATCGCCACATTGCCCCTTACAATCGACTCGCGAAGGGCCAAATCGCCGGCGGACAGGATGCCACCGCCGCCTTGATCCGATGGTGATATGCCACCGGTGATGGTTAGACGTTGGAGTTCCAGTTTTGCGCCGGGATGAACCTTGAAAACGCGATCAAACGCTTTCCCGTCAATGATGGTGAAGTCGTTCTGGTTACCGACAATCGTCACCGACCCGACAATATCGAAATCACCTGTCGACGCATTCGACCAGCCGGTAAGATTGTGTAGTATACGGCTGTCTGGAGGCGGTTGCGGAAACGTAGAGGCCGGATCCTGCACCGAGGGGATCCCGATGTTATAGGTTCCGGAGTCCAGGATGATCGTACGCGGTGCCCCGGCAGCGTTGGCGGCAATGATGGCGTCGCGAAGTGAGCCGCTGCCGGGAATGTCTGAAAACGTGCTAACGTAAAGTACCGCCGGTTCGTTGATCCGAACGTTGAATTTGCCGACGTCACGCGTTTGCGAGATTCGACCATCTTTCGATACGATTTTGCCTGCATTCGTCGTGATTAGATAATCGCCGAAATCCAGTGCATCCCAGTTGCCACCCGGTGCCTGAACGACATAAGTCGCTCGTACAGCATTGCCCATTGGCACGATCGACCCGGCCTTCAGCGTTGGTGCGGGCAAGTCCGCAGGACCCCATTGCCGTGCGATCGTAAGATCGTCGTTGCCTATCGATGCAGCATTGATTCCAAGGCGATGGAAGTACTCGACGGTGAACTCTGCCGATGTGCCTCCGGTAGTCGTAATGTTTTGCTTGTCGACCAAGCGCGCGGCGGGTGCGAAGACGTTGGCATTTATCGCCGCTCCGGCATTCAAGCGACCGCCGGTTTTTACTTTGCCCCCCAACGCGACGATCGGATTGACGGTTGAAAAGATTGCCTTGCGAACTTCATCGACAGTCGCGTCTGGGAGTGCAGACCAGACCAGCGCTGCTACACCCGCAACGTGAGGCGTGGCCATGCTCGTGCCGTTACGTGTGCCGTAACCACCGCCAAGCTCCGTGCTGCGAACCCCAGCACCGGGCGCGGCAATATCGACTGACTGAGCACCAAAGTTTGAAAACGAGGTTAACGAATCGTTGAAGCCACTTGCCGCAACCGCAATCACGTTCGGCGAATCGTAGCTCGCCGGATAGAAAGACGTGCGATCGTTGTCGACGCCCTGGCCTAAGAAGTTACCATTTCCTGAGGCGGCGACAAATAGGATACCTGCATCGCCGCTGTCTTTAATCGTGGTCTCCAACGAGCTTTCAAACCCGCCGGGTTGTCCCCAACTGTTGTTGAGTACGCGAACGTTCGCGCCTTGGGTCACACGACCGGTGTTATCGACCGTGTACCGTTCCCGCATGTTGGTCGCGTAGTTCACCGCTTTGATCGCCGCTCCGGTGTCGCCTTGGTTGTTGTCATCCAAGATGCGCAGCGCCATCAATGACGTCTGCCAATTGATCCCCGTCACGCCTGTGCCGTTGCCACCGATCGCACCGATCGTGCCTGCGACGTGAGTGCCGTGACCTTGACCGTCCAGCGGATTGTTATGCACACCGTCACCACGAAAGTTGACTCCGAAGAAGTCATCGACTTCGCCGTTGCCATCCGTGTCCCGTCCATCGGCCCAGAGTGGATCGGCAAGGATATCGAGACCATCGATGTAACCGTTGCCGTTATGGTCCAGGTCTTTGACTAATTTGGCGTTTAAGCCTTTATCAAGCCCGCCAAAGGTGAGCGAATATGGCGCGGTCTTTGCGCGGGTGACATTGTTCAAGTCATAGAACGTGATCAATCCATCGCCGTCGATGTCTTTGAGCTTGTCGCCAGTGTCATCCAGCAAGCTGGCTGGGATTTCGCCTTGATTGAACCAGATGTTGAGATACAGATCACGATGCGCCAGATCGATGCCGGTATCGAGCACACCGACAACGGTCGAGAGACTGCCACGAGTCTCGTTCCAGGCGGTTGGCAAACCGATCTTGGTTAGACTCGGCATCGCGCCACGAACAAAATCGGTATCGTTGGGTGTTGTGTCCTGACCGCTGATCAACTGATTAAGACTATAAGAATCGACGGTTGAATTGTGCGCAAGACTCGCTTCGATATCGGCTTTGCTGACACCTTCACCGCGAACGAGCAGCAGTCCCTTCTTACCTAAACCCGAGATGATGGTGAAATCGTTGTTATCACCGTTAAGCAAAACATTAGCGGTGCTGAGACTGCGCAGTGATCGGCTGGCCGTGTCTTTCAATTGCACGATCCATTCGCCAACCGAGGATGCGACGGGGCCAGCGACGTTTAGCGGTAGCGATTGATCAACACTGGCGAGTGATGGGAGAGGTATGCGTTCGACGGTAGAGAAGGTCTCGAACCACGTGATGGGAGCACTAGTTGGTGTATAGCCTTTAGGCGATTCGGTTGCGATTAGTTGCTGGTAAGCGGCTGAAGCCTGGACACCAGCGCCGACCTCCGCAGCCAGCATCGTGCGCGATTCAAGTAACTCATATCGCAAGCGGATTCGCGCCAGCCGCTGGTTTAGGTTTCTAGCGCGAAACGTGTAGCGGCTATCTGGGATAGGCAAAGAATTGCGTTTTGAAGCCATGGAACGTTACGTCCTAGCAAGAGTGATGATTTTGGTTGAGCAACATCCCTGCGAAGCATGCACGTCGGCAATATGCGGTGTCCCTAGATGGGGAGTTGGTAGAAGTAGCTTACTCAGTAGGAGAAGTGTTTGCGAGTAGCGATTTGTTCAACACTTAATGAACGTTGAGAGTCGAGAGTCGAGCAATTTGTCCCCCATGGCTCGGGAAAAAACTCGACCTGTGCGATTGAAATGAGGCGGCAGTGTCAAAAGCCATTCTTTTGTGCGATTGTTCAAACGAAATCTCTAAAACTGAAATACCGCAAGTCATGATGTACTTATCGCGACAGCTTGTTAGCCCACCGCTCGGCGATGAGCATATCAGCGCGCAGGAATTAGGGACCGCATCTACTCGGGGCAATGGCCCCAAGCTACGTAAGATGGGACCATTGTCCCGTCCGGTCAAGGGAGCCATTCTCCGCATCACGTGTTTGTTGTCGGGCAGCGAGTGCCGCAATTTCAATCGCACAGGT
>JAYVSE010000450.1:0-25418 GCA_043775635.1 Planctomycetaceae bacterium
GGAATTCAAAAAATATTTTGAATCAGGACTTGCCAATATTTAAGACCGTCGCTCTCCCCGAGTACGGAGCGAGGGGAGCCAGAATAACGATCGATATTCTTCCATAATGAAAGGACATATAGCACGGGGAGTTGCTTTTGCAGCTTATCTATTTCGCCATTGTTTCGTCAGGCCAGAGTCAGGCGTCGGAGCCGAAGAACATACCTTGTATTTGCCTACCTTTGGTACGCAGGCAAGAAGTGCATATAGACTTCCATGACCAACGTTGCCATGCTGGTCGAATAGACCTTATTCGGGCCGACGACGTTTTCGGATTCACTTCCACCTGGTATGCCCCAGCTTCCATCGGCGTTTTGCTTTTCCAGAAGCATTTCTCGCACGCGAGGATGCCAAGCAGCCCAGTGCTTTCCGCCTGCCTGATAGGTTGCCTGCATCGCGTAATAATGAAAGTAGAAGTAGTAGTCGATGCCGCCGCTATTGCCCCATTCAATGGGCAGCGACACGAGATAATCCAGCGACTTGGGCAGCGATTCGTCTTCGTGATAACCCAGCAGTTGAAGCGAAACGACTCCGGCCGCAGTTGTCGGCGGCTTTCGACTGCCATTCTGATAACCGTAGCCACCATTGGGATCGGCGCATGACTTGACATATGCGACCGCCTTTTCGATCGTCGCTGCGGGGACAGGAATCTCCGCATTGTTCGCAGCTCGGAGCGCAACAATCTGCATCACAGTAACGCTCAGATCTTCGTCGGATTTTTGTGGCTGATAGCGCCAGCCACCTTTGTCTGATTGACAACGAATCAAAAGGTCGACCGACTTACGCAGCGCGGCTTCGAGTTCCGGATCGGGATCCATGCCGTAGAGTTCGGCGAGTGCCAGCGTCGCCAGACCCTGCTGGTACATCGGACCTGAACCCGCAGGACGCTGTGGAACAAACACGCCGTTCGCATCCTGCGTCCGCAGAATGAACTTTTTACCTTTTTCGATCACATCACGGTACGGTCCTCGCCCTGGGACATGACCTCGGCCCATAAACGCCAGCAACGCCAGCGCATTGGGTGCGTTGTTGCCATCCCAAGCACCATCCGGTCGCTGCTGCTTTGCAAGGTATTCAAGAGAACGGTCAACGGAAATCGTGACACGTTCGATGACAGCTTCATTGGTCAGAATTTCGGCTGAGGTGACTTTGTTGCTAGTCGCTGCTTCCTGTCCGTACGACAATGAATTCATCCATACCGACAGTGCGGCCAGCAAGATTGAGATTGCCAGTGTGTAATAGTTCATGAATCTAAACTCCTTAAACCAATCCCATGAGTCGTCGAATTCCGACGTCCAACGAATAGACAATGATCAACACGCTCAACGTCAGCCAGTTGTCCCAGATCGTGGCCTCGCGGTGAAGCGAAAGCAACTCGGTCTCACCTTTCAGCTTTTCAGGGATCAAGCCCAATTCCGATAGTTTGACTACCTCGCCGCCGGTTGACTTGGCAATCAGTTCTAGCGCTGGTCGATTCACGTTGGGATGGCGAAATTCTTCCGGCGACATCAGCACCCGCATCGTCGCCTCAACCGGTTCAGCGCCGCTGGCTTCATACACTAAACGGTGAATCCCTGGCGTGTCCGGTGTGAATGTGCCGACGTATCGACCTTCCCGCGCCTTGTCCTCCGTGAGTTCGATGGTTTGTCTTTCACCTGGACCTAGCAATGTGATTTCACGCGTGGGCATCTTGAGCGGAGTGCCACTCGGCGAAAACGCCATCAGCTCGATCTTCGCCTCTTCACCGGGTGAAGCGCGAAATGGACGCACTTCGAGACTGCTTTTGTTCTTATCGGCCTCACGCCTTGCCACAAATCGAATGGCCTGCCCCCAGAATTTGTAAAAGTAGCGATCTCCCACGTTTTGTCGCCAAGCCCAAGTGGAATCAGTTCCGACAAACATCACCTTTCCGTCGCCGGCATAGTGGTACGCAATCAATGGCGTCTTGCCAAAGCGTCCCTCCAGCTTCGGATTCCACGCCAGAACCGTTGCTGCGGGTGCCGCCTGTTCTGCCGCTGCACACCAGAAGTAATCAGGCATGTGACTCCAGACCCGATGATTGTGTCCGGGGTCGTCGTATAGTCGCATCGTCTCGTGCACCAGCCCGTCTGCGCTGACAAGGATCTCGTAGGGTTCGTACACCGGCGCTTCGATTCCCGCCACTCCTGGCTTCATTCGAACAGGCAACAGTTCCAGGAACGACGCATCGAACTTGTGCGGCATCGACTGTTGTCCGGCCTCAACCATCAGGCCGACACCTTTCTCACGCACCGCCTTGATAAGCAGATCCTGAAATGCAGGAGTCAACAGCTCCGGTGAAACGTCACCGAGAATGATCGAGTGATATTCGGCAATTTCTTCCAGCGTCTGCGGGAGACTGGCGGTCTTTTGAACGTCAGGCATTCTTCGCCACTCCGATTCCAGCACGACATCAGGCATCTCAGCGGTTCGACCGGCCAACCCGTTGTCGCGACGTATGGCGTTCTTGACAAAGCGAAAGTCCCAGCGGGCGTGACCGTCGATGAACAGCACGCGAATTTTATCTTCGCTCACTCGCACCAGCGCGGTGTCGGCATTGTTAGCACGCAACTGTTCGACTTCGGCATCGAGCGGTGGCACGTTGATCGTTAGATATCGCGCTCCGGCCTTCTCTGCTTTGAATGTCAGTTCGACATGCTGATGCTCTGCGTCGCGAACCACGATTTCCTCGGTGTCTAGCAGCACATCACCGTCCCGGAGCTCAACCTTGACCGGTTTGCCGTCGAATCCCTGGGATTCAAGTGAGACGTTGACGGAAACGGTATCGCCCACCGTCACCAGACCGGATGTGTAGACATCCACAATCGACACGTCGGGAATCCGCGTGACAGGCCCGATGGGAGCGACATAAATCGCGGTCCGCGCATCCGCTGATGCTCGGGTTGCCTGGGCTGGCGATTCGCCGCCCGTGTTCTCTCCATCAGACAGTAACAGCATTCCTGCAACTTGCTGGCCTGCCGCTTCTGCAAGGACGTGACTCAATGCATCTCCCAGATGCGAGCCACTGCCCGGTTCAGTGATTGGTTCGCCAAGCGGCGTGCCGGTGTTTTCGTTGTACGCGACCGGACTTATGTCGCGAGCAAACGAGTAAAAACGAACCTCAAAATCTTTACTCAACGGCTTCAGAAACGTATCCACGGAATGACGAACCGCTGCATCGGCGAGGCTAGCACGACTGATCTGATTCAATTCCGTGCGGACTTCTGCGGGGATCTCATTGTCCTTTAGCTGATGACCAGCGACGACAGCTATTTCCCGCAGTTCATCATCCGAGGCAAACGGTCCGGCTGGCAATTGCATGCTTTGCGAATGATCGAGCAGAACCGCCATGATCGGGCGTTTTGTAATCTGATGATCTATCTTCAGATAGGGCCCGGCCAGCATACAGATCAACACAAACAGAACCACGATTCGCGTCACCGTCAGCGTAATGCGAAATTTTCGAGGGAGCGTGCCAAGGTTGTCGCGCTGCCGACGAAAGATGAACCATCCCATCGGAATCAGAAGCAACAATCCAACGCACAACAACACCGGGCGCTGGAAGGCCAGTTCCGCCTTATCCAGATGCTCTAGCACATCGTCGCCGACACCGATTGATTTGAGAAATGCTTCTATCATTGATTAAACTCGAAAGTCGAAATATGAAATTCGAAATCCGAAATCCGAAGGTCGAAATCCGAAACAAATACGAAACGCTAAATCTGAATGTTCCAAAACAGTCATACGGACTTTTTGAGGATGGAGCCGAAAATAAGCATAGTTCTGTGCTTTCCTGGATTAACTAATCGCGTTGGTGGTCCAGTGCTGAGTTTTCTTGTGTGTCCAGGAGTCGCAACCAGTATCGCGTCTCCTTCGATTCTTTCCTTGAGATCCTGATCCGCACCGAAAGTCCTTCGTGCCCAATGCTTCGTTCGCTTCAATGTAATTCGCACCTACGGAGCCAGATGATCGCACCACCTGCTTCACATCCTCAATATTGCAAATCGTTTTACTTTTTACTTTGTATTTTCGTCAGACGGTGAAAGTAGTCTCGGATGAACTTGCGATAGCCTTCTGGGCCTTCTTCACGGAGACCTTGCAACAACTCTTCTCGCTCGCGAGGCTGCATCTTCATGATCACCGTACGAGCCTTCAGATCGAAGTCTCCCAGCTCCACCAGAATCGCCTCCACTCCGCCGACTACGCCTGCTTCGTTGCCAATGGCAGCGAGTTTTGCCGAAGGCGACAATTGAGCTGGAACTGGCTTTTGATTGGGATCAACCGGCTTTTCGGGCTGCCCCTGTTGAGCCAACATTTGTTCCAGCCGTTGGAACATTCCCAACGCATCGCGCGTTGTTTTCGCGTTGAGCAGCTCTTGCAACTGTGCTGCTTGTTCTGGGGTCAGCTCTGCAACGGATGCTTCCGGCAACTGCTCCGAGAGACTTTTGATTAAGTCATCCAAAATTTCCTGATCTGCGGCAAGCGCCGCTTCGGCAGACTCAAGCGCGGCTGATTGTTCTAATTGACGTTCCTGGAACTCACGCCGTTCAGGATTCTGAACTGGGTTTTTGCCAAGCGGTTGGTTTCCTGCGGGCTCGTTGCCTGCGGGTTTATTACTTGCGGGTTCGCTTCCTGGTGGTTCGTTTCCTGCAGGCTCGTTCCCTGGTGGTTCGTTTCCTGGTGGTTCGTTGGCTGCAGGCTCGTTTCCTGGTGGCTCGTTGGCTGCGGGCTCGTTGGCTGCGGGCTCATTGCTTGCTGGTTCGTTGCCTGCGGGTTCCTGACCGTTGTCAGCAACTTCTGCCGAAGCATCGGCTGGCGTTGCCTCCGCCAATGCGGGTTCGAATTGGGGACGGCTGTCCTGTTGTCGGACATCGGCCAGCGTCTCATTCGCAAGCAATTCTTGAGCGTCTTCAAGAACAGGCTGGGCCTCTTCGTCCAGACTACCTTGTGCGTCGATGACCGCATCATAAACGGGTTTTGACAGGTCCTTTCTAGCGTCCGCGATCAATTCCTGCTGGGTTTCGTTCAGTTCGCTCAAGTCCTCACGCATTTCGGCAATCGAATCTCGCAGGTTCTTCAATTCTCGATTAGCGATGTTTGCATTTTGCCGCAAAACATCCTGCTCGAGTTGTGCGACTGCGGCTTCCACATTCTCGCGACTCATCTCTTGGGCTTTCGAGACCGCTGCGATCCGTACTTCGAGATCAGACAATGTTTCCATGACCTGATCGCTTTGCGCTTCGATCTTGGAGAGTTGCGGATCTTGGTGCGCAGGTTGAGCACTTTCGTTGACAAGGTTTCGGAGTTCCTGCATCGGTTGTAGAGCAAGCTCCTGAAAGGCTTCTTGAACGCCTTGGACCTGTTCAGCGATCTCGGGTGCCAGCATGTCGAGTTTGGTCGACTGATCGGCCACCTGCTTCATTTCATTTGCGACTTCCTGCGCGAGTTGCAGAGCACGATCTTCGATCGGTGTGGCCTTGGCCAGTTCCTGCTTCAGCTCCTGCAATTGCTGCTTCTCAGTTTCATTCAACTCAATTGGTTTCGGCGGTGCAGGTGGCTGCGTGGGGTTGGTTTTGGCTTCCGCCTCAGCTTTCGCTTCCGCTTCTGCCGTAGCCTGCTCGATCTTGTCCGTCAGGTTTCCGTACTTCGCTTCCAGTTCGTCCGCGATCGCTTCGACCTTGGCCTGTTCCTGAACAAGCTGTTCGAACTTGTCCTTGAGCGTTTCAGTCTTTTCTTGAAATTGTTTGAACTGCTGATCGGCGGCGTTGTTGTCTTTGGCCATCCGGATCGTGTAATCCAAAGTCGTTGCGCTTTGTCCCTTGGCGTCCCGCGCTTCAACGCGATACCGCAAGGTTTGATCGAGCTTCAGTCCTTCTTTCTCCAGATCCAGCATCACAACCGCGTTCTCGCTCTGCTGTGGCTTCTCGTATTTTCTGACGGGACGGCCCAGAAAGCCGGTTGAGCCCGGCATCTGTAGCGAAAGTGTGATTTCGTCAATTCCGAAATCGTCGTAGGCGGTGATGAAAACCGGTACCGATACCGCCTCGCTCACCACAAGATCCTGAACCGGTCGCTCGATGACCACCTGCGGCGGAAGGTCCGGAATCGCCGTCAGCTTTCCTTCGTTCATTTGCTGATTCGGGTACTTCAGACGGTTCCGCAAAACGACGCGATAAAATCCGTCGCGAAGCAACGGAAATTTTCCGGACCATTTCGCTGGTTTACCTAGGTCAATGTCGCGTGGCTGGATCTCGCGCATCAGAAACGCCTCGTTCACCGCGAGTTCGGTAATCTCTCGGTGAGCGGGTGGCAACGATCCCGTTGAACCCCAGATCGCTTGTCCGCCAAAGACCACAAAACTCACGCCGTGAATTTTTCCACCGTCCAGTCCAAGATCACTCGCGGGCACTTCTAAGCGAATGCGTTTTCCCGCAGACGGCAAGTCACCGACGCGCAGACGGCTTGGCGTATCGGGTTGTCCCTCGCCAATCTTGTCAGCTCCCCAGTATGCTCGATGTTCCCAGCTCTTCCCATCGTGGAACTTCAACATGATGGTTTCGGGAACCATGTCAGTTGGCAGAAAAACATCCGCGTACAGATTCTCGCTTGGCAACAATTCAAATCCTACAGGAGCGTTTTCAAATCCATGGGAGTGAGCACCTGCGCCAGCCGCGTCCGTGTGACTTTTTTGGCCAAGCTGCACTTCATCCCATGCCCAATTGCCGTGCCCTGCGGCACCAGCCGGCATCTGGTCGGTGAACCATACTCGCTCGAGACGATCAGGCACGTCGATCATTCGGTTGCGCCGTTCGAGGAGTTCGATCTCGCCTTCCGATGCGTCGCCTTCGACATCTACCGTGATCTCCACCGTGCTGTCAACCGGCCCGGTTACGTCTGCAGATTGAGGAGGCCCAAGGCGCGGTTCAGAGGCTCTCATGTATGCCGGATAATGCAACGCCGTCTGCAGTCCGACGATGCGTGGACGATCAAGCATCGTGACAACATGTTTTTTACTCCATGTGCCTCCGCCAAAGACTCGATACGAAAAATCATCCTGCAAACCTGTCAGTTTGAAGAACGTCTTGTCGCTTTCCAGTTCTGGAAAGCTATAACGCAATTCTTTATAAATTCCTTCGGGATCCGTCGTGTAAATTTCCAGCCGCAGCGGATCGCTTCCTCCTGGCGGATCGACTTGGCCCTTGAGCAACACGACTGTGAAATCAATGTCTTCGCCGCGCAGAACATCGCAATCGCCAGGTTCCGTTTGATCGCCAATCAGCACGTCGTATAAAACACCTGACGCTGGGGGAATGTCCGCAAATGGTTGAAAGATGCGCGCCATCGCTGTTGGCAGGCGATCGGAAAATACGAAGAACTCGGCGAGGAACGCGATGGTTGCCATTATCGCGAACAAGCTGGAACGCCGGAGCGTGATCAGATCAAGGACACGTCTGGGGTGAAAGTCGCGAACACGATCCCAGGCTTCTTGAATCAAACGATAGTAAAACGCCTGCGAATGGCGTTGCTGTGTATGGTTGGTCAGATCCACGCAGCTCACGAGTCGATTGTGAATACCGGGTAATTCCTGCTCGATGCGCCGAGCGACCATAACCTGCGTCAACCTGCGGAACAGTGGACGAGCGACGCCGACCACGAAAGCCCAGATCGTGGGGACCGCAATCACCAACAGGCCCACGAATCGGAACACGGGCCACAGTGGAACCGCAAGGTCCAGCATCGTCACGAGTACCAGCGTCGTCAGAAACAGTCCAACGGCAACGCCCACACCGATCGCCACCCAAGTCGAACGCAGCAACCGCCTCGTTGTCTGAATCAGACGATCGAGCTTCGCGGACATTGTCGCAATGCTCTGGTCGTTTTGAGTTAGTACGTCACTGCTCGCCATGATTTGTTCTCCTTATTCCCACCTACGAAAACTATAGCTTCGACTGGCCCGCTTGACTCTCGGCCCGTTCATTAAAATCCGAACCTGTTATTCGTCCTACCCAGCGACCACGGGCGAGGTCGTGCAGTTGTTGACCGGTCGAACGTTTTTCGCCATCGACGGAATGACCTCCTAACGTAGAAAGCAGGAACTCGATACCGATGATCACAAACGTCAACCAAATCAACGAGCGCCAAATCTCGCGTTCATCTCCAACACTACCATATAACTGTTGCGCTTCGCCGGATGCGTCGACCGAAGTGACCTTTGCATCCGGAAACATGCCTTCGATCTGCGGGTGGGTCAGTCTCGAAAAGTTGGACTCGGCGGCATCGATATTCACCGCAAAACTAAGTATCCCGTGTTCGGGCTGCTCCGCTCGACCACCTTTGACTTCCAGATCATAGAAGCCCTGTTCGACAGTGCGATCGAAGGCACCCACAAGCTGCGAATTAGAACGCTGAAATTTGACGGGAGTGACACGCCCGGCAATATCGGTGACTTTTCCAGAAGCCGGAGCCCAGTTCTGGGCCACCACAAACTCCGCGTTGCCATCCGCAGGCACCACGGCTGGCCCATCGACATCCGCGCGCCTTTTGACGTGACTGATCATCCGTAGCACGAGCGGCACGAACTCGGGCTTCATGGGCAGGCTGGACCACTTGGAGTTCATGGGAAATGCGCTAACGAGAATTCGACCATTCCCGTAGACGCTTTCCAGGAGTGCCGCTGAGCCATCTTCAAACTGCATCAGGGGCCAGGAGTTTCCACCAGCGTCGGGCAGTGTGATGGGAAATTTTCTATACACGCTGACTTTTGTCAGATACCGCTGGTCGCTGTCGGCGAAGACAGCAAAAACCGGGTGAGCGAAATCGATTGCGCCGAGTTTCTGAAATGCCTTGCCATTGTTCGGATCACCGACTGCTGCCGCGAAGGTCGCGGCAACAAACTTCTGCCCCGGAATTTCGGGCGACGGAAAGAACTGCTGGTTGTAAACGTCCTGATTCACTCGGTCGCCAGGGAATATCAACAGCCCGCCACCGTCGGCCACGAACTGCCGCAATAATTTGAAATGCTCCTGGTTGAGTCCGCCACAGTTCGCCAGAACCACGACATCGGTTCGGCTGAGTGTCTCGGCATTAACGCCGCTTTCGGCGATTTCCTCAATTGCCAGCGATCGTACGAATTGCCGTTCGTCGGCGAGCTTGTCGATCGCCTTCGTGGCGTCCGTTTTTGCCGCGTCAGGTTTCGCAGCATCGCCGCCCTCCGATTCATCGCCTTGTTCAGCCTCGGTTGCGATCATCGCGGTGCGAAGATAAAGACCTTCATTGTCGAGCGGCTCAATGGCCGGATTTCCGTTGACCAGCAGTACCTTAATCTGCGGCGCGACATTCATGGTGAACAAGAACTGATCGTCACCGACAAAGCGATCCGAAGGAATTTCAAATCGGCCTCGAACAACGCCTGCCTGCGTTGGAGTGAAGATGACTTCCACTTCAGCGGACTCGCCTGGCTTTACGGTCAGCAGTTTGCGGGCAATCTCCTTGTCGTCCAAAAAGATGCTGACGGGAACGTCACGCGAATCGGATTCCGAAAAATTGGTCACGCGCGGACGCAGCCGGATCGGCAAACCGGCAATCGCTCGCTGATCGTCGGGAGCGTCGCCGACGACCGCCATGTTTGGCAGCTCTTTGTTAGAGCCAGCGTTGATGACGTATAACTCGGTTTCCGGCGGGATCAACTTCTCGCTGTGCCCGTCTTCGAATTCGCTCCAACCGCCTGTTTGCAGGTCGGTGAACAGATACACGACCGGATTGGACAATTTGCGTGCCTCCGGACCGAACACCTGTGAAAACGCGGCAAACAGATTGGCGCGAGATGGCGTCACCTTGAGGTTCTGAATCTCATTACGAATGGCTTCAGCATCGGACGAAAAACGATTGCAGACTTCACGCGGCTTTGCACCGACGCTGATCAAAGTCACGCGATCATCCACCGCTAACCGATCGACAACCGTCAGCGCCGCGCGTTTCGATCGTTCAAAAGCCGTGATCCCATCGGTAACCGCATTCATGCTGGCTGAACCGTCCACCAGGAGCACAATATCGCGACCGCTTTTGCTGCCGCCGAAGAGTGAACTCCAGTGTTGCACAACCGGTCTCGCGATTGAAAGGACAAGCAGCAAAATGAACAGCGTGCGGAGAAACGCAATCAGCGCCTCCAGAAATTTCATTCGCCGTCGCTGCTGCACATAGCTGTCAAACAGAAAACGAAACGTGCTGAGTTCGACGGTCTTTAGCCGATGCAGTGTGAGCAAATGAAGGAGAATCGGAATTGCCACCAGAGGCAAAAAATACGGCAGCAATCCGAAGTGCAGAAAGTTCATAACTCATCCGATGCGAGATCGCTTGTCGAGATACGCCGCCAGAAAGCGGTCATACGGTTCTGTCGTGGGTGCCAGACTGTAACCGATCTTACGCTCGAAGCAGTCAGCCTTGATTTGTTCCGTAAACGCATGGATGCGTTCCAAATAGCGTTTCCGCAGACTTTTCGGGTTTGCCACAACTTTCCCCGCGCCTTCCATATCCTTGAATCTGGTGATTCGATCGTACGGGAAATTTAACTCGGCATCGTCCAACGTGTGGATCACCATGACTTCATGATTGTTGTGCCGAAAATGCTGCAGGCCGTTGGCAATCTGCTCTTCTTTGTCGATCAGGTCACTTATCAAAATGATCAAACCACGTCGCTTGATTCGCTCTGCGGCTTCGTGCAGTACGGATCCAACATCGGTCTCGCCCCCCGGTTTCACATCATCCAGTGACTGCAGGACCCGCCGAAACTGAGATGGGTGCGCTTTCGGCGGAATGTAGGAACGGACCTTGGTATCGAACAGCAGCAACCCGACTGCGTCATTCTGACGAATCAGCAGATACGTGAGCGCTGCGGCCAGATAACTGCCATAGGTCAGCTTATCGATCTCGCCGCTTTTGAACGCCATCGATTCCGAGCAGTCAAGCAGAATATACGCGCGCAGATTGGTTTCATCTTCGAACAACTTCAACTGATACTTGTCGCTGCGGGCCAGCATCTTCCAGTCCATCGCACGCATATCGTCGCCCGGCGTGTACGGTCGATGATCGAGGTATTCAACCGAAAACCCGTGGTACGGACTGCGGTGACGCCCAGTCAGGAAACCTTCCACAACCTGTTTGGCAACTAACTCCATGTTGCCAATGCGCGACAATCCTGGCGGGTCGAGAAATCGAAGAGGCATAGATGCGGACTCCTGCGGCCTAGGAACATTACTCTTCGCGAATCACATCGATCAGCTTGTGAATCAGATCATCCGTTGACAGTCCGTCGCTCTCTGCCGTAAAGCTGGTAACCAACCGATGCCGCAGTACGGGATAGATCACGTAACGAATGTCTTCACTGGAGACGTTCACACGTCCGTCAAGGAGCGCATTCGCCTTGGCTCCAAGCAGGATGGATTGACAAGCTCGCGGACCAGCACCCCAGGTGAGATATTTTTTCACAAAATCCGGTGCATCCGCTTCATTTGGCCGTGTCGCTCGGACCAGACGTACGGCGTAGGCCGACATTGATCGTCCGATCAGGACTTTCCTAACAATGGACTGCAGATGCAGGATGTCTTCACGATTCAACAATGCCTGCAGTTTGGGGAGGCCTTCCGCCGTCGTCGCCTCCGCGATCTTCAGTTCTTCTTCAAACGACGGGTATTTTACGTGGATCTTGAACATGAAGCGGTCAAGCTGTGCTTCTGGCAGCGGATAGGTGCCTTCTTGCTCGATCGGGTTTTGCGTCCCCAGCACCAGAAACGGCTTTTCAAGTTGAAAGTCCTGGCCCGCTGTCGTGACTTTGAATTCTTGCATTGCCTGTAGCAACGCCGCCTGCGTCTTGGGCGGTGTTCGATTGATTTCGTCGGCGAGCACAATGTTGCCAAAGATCGGGCCTTTGACGAATCGCATCCGACGACGTCCGGTGCCTTCTTCTTCGTCGAGAATTTCCGTGCCGGTGATGTCAGACGGCATCAGGTCAGGTGTAAACTGAATGCGGCTGAATTTTAGTGAAAATAAATCGGCGATGCTCGAAATCATCAACGTCTTGGCGACACCAGGAACACCTTCCAAGACGCAGTGGCCCTGGCAGAATAGTGCAATCAGCACCTGCTTGAGCACCTCTGACTGTCCGATGATTGTACGGCTGAGTTCCTGTCGCAGCTTGCCATAGACCTCTTTCAGATGGTCCGCAGCTTTGAGATCCTGCTCGTCAATTTTCCCGGTGGGTGTGTCTGATAACCAAGGCATAACGACCCTTTGGAGTTGATAAGGCGGGTTTTGGGGAAAGTAGGTAGGACTGGTTGACCTACAATAGTCTCTGGCCCAAGCTCAGTCAAGCAACCAGACTGGGCAGGGCTAGTGCTTTGTCTGACTTAAGAATTAGGGTGAGCAATTGAGTGTAAAACAATTGTCCCCATTGTTTGTTTTTCGAGCAATGGCGACAATTGCTCTACGCTAAGCCGTTAATTTGACCTTGGAGTTGGACTGTCAGAAATCGCCCAAGGCGATTTGGGACGAAGGGCGCGGGCGTGTTTTTTCGACTTGGCGATGTAGCTGCCAGTTGTTGCACCGACCGAGACAAGCCCGACTGAAGCAGGTGCAATGTCCATGTCAATCTCGAAAATGGCGCTGGCAAACGGAACAAAATCTGCGCAGACGCCGATTAACCACAACCCTCAATTGTTCTGACTCTAACGGATTTTAAGCCGTGGTTTTCCGCGAAAAAAACCGTTGTCGCAGCGGGCTTCCAAATTTGTCATGCTTTTGGGCCTCGCCTTAACCGATCAAGCGAGGACAAGAGCTTCACAGAAGCATTCGGCGTATTCCAAAAAGAGCGCTGGTGTATAGCCTTTAGGCGACTCTTCTTCAGGACCGAAGAGGCGGCTAAAGCCTGGACACCAGCGCTGCCAAGCGAACCGTCAAGTCTCCCCCTACGATCTGACCATGAACAGAAAACCAGGGCTTAAAATCCGTTAAAGTCAGCTAATTTTCAACAGGTTAGCCTTGTGCGATTGGTGAAGAAGCTTAGTGTTTTGAATCGTTTACCTGTACCGTTTTTTGGAATACCAACCGGATGGATGAATCGCTACCCAGTCCAGACGCAGCGGTTACGATGTTGCGCGTGGCGATTGCACAAATTGAATTCGCGCGGCGTTATACTCGCGAACTGCTTGATGCCACGCCACAAGCACTCTGGTTCACACGAATCGAATCGGTCCCAACGGTTGTGGCTTGGCAAGTTGGGCACTTGGCAGTCAGCCAGTACGGGCTGTTGATGTTTCGGATTCATGGTCGACAAGATGCGGATCTGGATTTGATTCCGAGCAAGTTTCGAAAGGCCTTTGGACGCGGTTCCGATCCAGCGAGCAGTTCGGTTTCGCAATTTGGTGCCGACGACTTGATGCAACGTCTGGATGAAGTTCATGCACGAGCGATGCAGGGGCTAGAGGGAGTGGATGCAAGCGTGTTGCTTGAGCCGGTCGAAATGCCGTATGCCGCCTATCCCATTAAACTTGGCGCGATATTGTTTTGCCCGTTGCACGAACAGATTCACGCTGGCCAGATCGGTTTGATTCGGCGTCTGCTGGGATTGTCAAGCGTACGCTGAGCCAAAGCCACGAAACCTTCTTTGGGAGTCCCGTAGATTGAGCACAGAAATTGAAACGGTCGTTGAGTCGATCTATGACCATCCGAAGTACTACGACCTTGTGTTTGGGGCTGATTGTGCGGCTGAGCTAAAATTTATTGCTCAGTGCGGCGAGCAATTTGCAACAGGAAAGGTTCGCAAGTTATTTGAGCCTGCATGTGGTACTGGTCGGCTTTTATTTCATTTGGCTAAACGTGGTTACTCAATCGCAGGGATCGATTTGAATTCGAAGGCTGTGGACTTTTGCAACGCGCGACTTGCGCGTCATGGAATCAGTGATCGCGTGTGGACCGCAGACATGTCCGCCTTCGAAACCAAGACTCGCTATGATGTCGCATTCAATACGATTAATAGCTTTCGTCACCTGTCGACTGAGAAGGCTGCGGAAGGCCACATGGAAGCGATGGGGCAATGCATACGATCCGGCGGGTTGTACCTGTTGGGTGTGCATCTAACGCCTACGGAAGCTGCGCCAAGCGAAACCGAGTCATGGTCGGCTCGACGTGGGCACTTAGCGATCAATACGCACATGTGGACGATTGAACGGAACTCGGCAAATCGAGTGGAACGCTTTGGGATTCGCTTCGATATCCATAACCCGACACGCTCGTGGCGGATCAACGATGTATTGGTCCTGCGTAGTTATACCGCCGCACAAATGCGCAAGCTGATTGAGAAAAGCGGTGTTTGGGAGACCTTGGGAACTTATGATTTCTGTTACAACATGAAATCGCCAGTTGTCGTAGATGCTAGCAGTGAAGACGTGGTTTATGTGCTACGCCGACGATAGCAAGTTGAGTAATTGACAGTCGCCCAAGTGTCCCGGCTCACGAAGGCGAATTGCCGCCACGATTTTTCCGCCGCGAGTCGCCCAAGCCCAGAGCCAGCGCAGTGACCGTGGTGATGACGAAGGCAGCCAGGGTGATGAGTGCGTTTTGCCCCCATTTCGCCTTTTCGATTTCGAGCTTCTTGTAGATGTAGGGTGTCGGAGTATCCAAACCGGATTTTTCCATGATTTGCCACTCATGAACAAGCTGGTTAACCGCGATTTCGTGGTACATCCGTTCGACTTCGGCGATGTGCGCTTCGGTGGTCGCGGGCACTTCAATGGCGGCGTAGCGAATTCCGCAGAAGATACCTGCGATGGCCGCTGTGCCTGCGGCAAGCAATAGAATGCCAAACAGAATCCGTCTCCCGGCGTCGGATTCAGAGACGGGAGGCTGCCCCGAACTGGTTGACGAAGCCTGGTCATCGGGATCGGATTGGCTCGCCAGTCGCCTCAGCTCGCCCAGTGTCGGGATGAGGACTTCTGTTTGGCAACTTGGACAGGTCACTTTTGCCCCAGCTTGGCTGATCGCGACTGAGACTTTCTGATCGCATTGGGGGCAGGAAAGTTGCGGCATGAGGGGTTCGTCCAGGGCGATCAAGCGATTCAATCGCGGAAAAAGTAGGAAATAATCTATTGGTAGAGTCTAACCAAGCGTTGACGAATGGGTAGCGAGCACCCGATTGATAGTCGAAAACCATTTTTGACGAAGAGCTAGACCCCGGCGTCTATCTGACTAGAATCGTCATTAGCGGTTACCACCTACCGATCTAACCTGCCGACTATTCGCTCCTGCGAATCAACATATCGCGCACGGTTGAACAACGGACTGATTCGTCCGAATCGGTAACCGCGAGGACGACATTTGGTTGTGACCAATGAGGGTCAAGGCAGATTGAATCGAGGCACGTGAATTAAAATTTGTTCCTTCGCTTTCTTTTGTTGATCACAACGTTGGTATTTTGTTTGTACGCATTGCGGTGAGCTTGTGGATGATCGCGCCATTCACAAATTGCCGAATCCGCACGGTCGCTAAAGACGCAATGTCTTACCATTTTGGTAGATATATCGTCCCGCGCCGGATGGGGTGGTAGACTTGGGGACGCAACCGCCACGAAGCTTATTAGGTATTGATTCAAGCACGGTTAGCACGGTTAAGGAGTGCACGCTTTGTACGAAACGCTTTTAGACGACTTTGAAGATGATGTATCACGCTCGGCTGATGTCGAAGCGGGATTTCGTAAGCTTCCAGACGACGATCTTGATGACGATCCGGTAGCGGCGGTTGCCGACCCGGTCGCTGACGGTGAAGTCCAGTTGGAGAGTTCCGACGAATTGCTGTCAGGAGTGGACGAAAGCGAATCTTGGTCAGACGACCCAGTTCGTATGTACCTCACTCAGATGGGCGAAATTCCGTTGCTGACTCGCCGGCAGGAAGTCGAACTCGCCAAACGTATCGAGGAAACGCGTCGGCGATTCCGCACGAAATTGCTCGAGAACCATTACGTGCTTTTGGAAGCGTTCAAGACGCTACGCAAGGTGCATCGGGGTCAGTTGCCGTTTGATCGAACGGTTCAGGTTTCGGTCACCGATCGACTTGAAAAAGAACAGATCCTTGGTCGCCTGCCGCATAATCTGAAAACGCTTGGCATGCTTTTGAAGCGAAACAAGCACGATTGGCAAACCGCCCTCAGTAAGAGTGCGTCGGTTCGCCGCCGCGAACAAGCCTGGCGCTCGCTCGCTCGCCGTCGCCGTCGCGCCGTACGATTGATTGAGGAACTTGGTCTACGGACCCAGCGAATCGAGACCCGGATTGGTTTGCTCGAAAAATTTGTTCATCGACTCGGTGACATTGATCGGCAATTGCATGGTCTGACTCGAAGCAAGCAGAACAACGAATTGCGGGATCGCTTGATCAAAGAGCGCCGCCAGATCATGACCGCCTGCCAGGAGACGCCAACGTCGCTTCGTAACCGAGTGAAGTTGTTGAATCGAGTTTACGCTGAATATCAACAGGCAAAACGAGAGCTAAGCGAAGGTAATTTGCGACTGGTTGTCTCGATTGCGAAGAAGTATCGAAACCGCGGCTTGTCGTTTTTGGATTTGATCCAAGAAGGCAACGCAGGTCTGATGCGGGCCGTCGACAAGTTCGAGTATCGCCGAGGCTTTAAGTTCTGCACCTATGCGACATGGTGGATTCGACAAGCGATCACTCGCGCCGTTGCGGACCAAAGCCGTACGATTCGAATTCCTGTTCACATGGTTGAAACGATGAGCCGCGTTCGCAACGTTGCTCGTCAGTTGCTACAAGAACTGGGTCGCGAACCCACGATCGAAGAAACCGCGCGTCGCGCCGATACAACCGTTGAGGAAGCTCGCCGTGTATTAACGATGAGTCGATTCCCAATCTCGCTTGACCGACCAGTCGGGAACAGCGAAGACAGTCAGTTTGGCGATCTGTTGCCCGACAGTACTGCCGAAAGCCCACAGATCGGTGCGACTCAGGAAATGCTAAAGAGCCGTATTACGAACGTGCTAAAAAGTCTTTCTTATCGCGAACGCGAAATCATTAAACTTCGCTACGGACTTGGTGACGGCTACAGCTACACGCTGGAAGAAGTTGGCCACATTTTCAAGGTGACGCGAGAACGTATCCGACAGATCGAAGCCAAGGCGGTTCGGAAGCTGCAACAACCTAGTCGCAGCCAGGACTTGGTAGGCTTCCTCGATTAAACGACGTTTCGCAAAAAACCTATCGTGACACGTGTCGGCGGTCCTTTTCAAGAAAAGGACCGCCGACTTTTTTTGCTTCTGCCCAGGTCATTCACCTTATAGTCGAAGACTGTTCATGACTCAACTTCAGCAGATACTTGACCACGCTTGGAAGGTGCATCAATCCGGCGATGTATCGACGGCTGAATCGATGTATCGGCAAGTGCTTAAGCAATTGCCTCGCAATGCCGCCGCTCATGTTTACCTTGGCATCGCCCAGTTCGACCAACGCCAGTTCCAGGAATCGGTGGAGTCTTATCGTCGTGCCATCGCGATTGAGAAGCAATTTCCCATCGCTTGGAATAACCTCGGCAATTCGTTACGCATGCTTGGTGAAATCGAAGAAGCCGATCGCAGCTTACAGATCGCCTCCCAGCAGAAGCCTGACTATTTGTCGCCGCTCAAAAATCGCGGCACACTTTGGATCTGGGCTGGTGAAGTCGACCGAGGCTTGCGCTGGTATCATGAGGCCCTGCGGTTAGCGCCAGACGACCCGGAGTTGCACCGAAATCTTGGTGTCATCTATCTACTGCAAAAGCGATATACAGAAGGTTGGCCAGAATACCGCTGGCGTTGGAATTTTATGGATGGCAGCCGGCCATCGCATCCTTATCCGTTATGGAAGGGAGAGGACGTAAATGGCAAGACCATATTGCTGTATCCTGAGCAAGGACTCGGAGACGCGATTCAATTCATTCGTGTAGCGGCGACCTTGCGTGCCGCTGGCGCACGAACCGTTGTGACCTGCCCGCCACACCTAGTACCATTGTTTACGTCAGCGCCGGGTATCGATTCCTTGCTACCAGAAGGGATACCGATATTTGAGCGGATCGACTACCAAGCGTCATTTATCGACGTTGTCGATTACTGGTTTGAGCGTACCGGAACGCTTGCGACGGACACAGGTGGCATCGACTTATCCCAAGGATATCTCAGCGCATCGCCAACATTGATCGACTATTGGAATCGTACGCTTGAGCATTCTAACGCGAAAAAGCGAGTGGGTATCTGTTGGCAAGGCAATCCAAAACATCATGCTGATATTTATCGATCGGTGAAACTGGCCGAGTTTGCTACGATTGCCGCGGTCCCCGGAGTTTCGCTGATCAGCCTGCAGCACGGCTTTGGCACGGAACAGATCGCAACCGTACCCTTTGCATCGTCGATCCATCGCTTGCCAGATAATATTGACAAATCCGGAGGTGCGTTCATTGATACCGCCGCAATCATGAAGAACCTTGATTTAGTGATCACGACCGATACATCAACCGCCCATCTCGCCGGCGCGCTCGGCGTACCAGTGTGGCTGATACTTGGCAAGGTTCCTGACTGGCGTTGGCTTGAGCAAGGTGAAACGACTCCGTGGTATCCGACGTTAAGATTATTTCGTCAAGCAAAAATGGGCGATTGGTCGGGCGTGATGCATTCAATCGCCGTGGAGCTGAACCATTTTATTAATTAAGCATCGTGCGTTAAATATGTGTCGCCTTTCGCTCCGCGAAAGTCGCATTTCTCCGTTCTTTCGCGGAGCGAAAGACGACAACAAAATACCGTACGATTCATCGCTGGTCCTTTCATGGCATTTACACCACTCTCCTGATTGAATAAATCCCGCTGGCTCGCCCAGCGGATCGTTCGGTTCTGGCCCTCAAAGAGCTCGCCAGCTCGGCCGAAAATCCCGCTGGCTCGCCTGGGCAAGCCAGCGGGATTCACTTGCGGGGAAACATCGCTTGGTAGGGACCGCAAAGACCGCGTCAGGGTACGCATCACGCTTCAATACCATTGAAACGCATACGCCTTCAACTCTTTATACTTTTGATTTCGCGCGGCATTGTCCGTCTTTAAAGTGTCCCAATGAGATTCAAGTGTATCAAGATGGTTTTTCAAGATTTGAGTTGATCCTTGAAAGGCTGTCCAACCTTGATTGGTTGCTTCCTCAATAGCGGTCGTCGCCGCATCTTGGCGAATCGCAAGCAATCCACGAATGCCCTCACGAATAACAGTATCCTCGCAATCCAATAGTGGTGCTAGCATCAGCACGCCTTCATCGGACAACGGATGCTCAGTGATCTGGACGGATGGTGCGAGGTGGCCCGCAAGGATTTGGCGAACGTTGTAGGCATGCACAAGAACGTCAACGGGAATTAACAGGTAAAGAAAAACGGTAGCAGCGAGCGTCCACAGGTGGCGATGGATCAACCATACAAAAGAATGCTTGTGTTTGATCTTTAGCATGACCCAGATGAAGCCACCGAGCACACACGTAACACCCAATAGGCCGATCGTTCGCATTCGAGTCATGCCATTAAAATCAATGTAAATCGACAGTCGATGATACACCGCAACCGCTAGAACCAGATTCAAGCAAGACCAAACCCAGGCCCAGCGGCGCAGCGTGCTGATTCGTGGATCCGCTAACACTTCTCCTTGGAGTGCAGACGACAACATAAGCGTTGATAGCGCCAACGCAACCGTCAACCAAGCGGCACCCGCATGCGTGTAGCCAGCATAATAAAATCCCTTTGGAAATTCTCGGTACCAGAGCGTATAAAACTCAAACGCTAAGTAGATTGCGAACAGCACAGTGACCGAAATGAACATGTTGCGAACGGGCGCATACATAGTCGATGGTGACTCACCGGCGGTATGAGCTTCAATGGGTTCTTTTAACAACGGATAAGGCTTGGGATTCGCATGCAGGAATCCGGTCGACAATAGCGCTACAAAGACCCAGAAAATTGTTTGACTCATAGAAAAAACACTCAACCATTGGTACAAACCATTTCAGACCGTTGAGATTCGTTCCGAAAGCATCGAACGTAGGTCGGGATTCGCATACACAAAGATGGTCGCGAAGATGGATGTTGCCAGGATCGGCAAAACCACAGACAGCCGTTGAAAAGACGATGTATGTTGCCGTTTTACGCGACCAGTAACAAAACTTAACCCTAGGATTTTGACTCCAATCACAGGCGAGATCATCGCAAACCTGACTAGGTCAACCAAAAACGGGGTCAACGAACGCACCGACATGGCGAATGCCGCAATCAACATCAGTCCGATGGCTACCAAGCCGCCGTGTCCTTGCCAAACAAGCCGCAACGATGCCAGCGTTAAAGCCACAGCGACAACACCAAGAGACGGAATCCACTTGATTGATGTCGCGCCTGCGATTAACAGACAGGGCGCAACTAAGAGCAGCATAGCGACACCGGCGTAACCGTGGTTCGAATAAAGCGCCACGTCGGCGAAGATCACTAATCCTAGAACTGCGAGTAAAGAACGGAGCGTGAACACATCGGATTCGGTTTGATGAGCTCCAAGATCAGAGACCAGTGTGGCTTCGACAACAGGCTCAAATACAGTCGCTTGGGGAATCATGGCTGATCGCTAACCTCGTCGCTGTCGAGTCCGTAATCCTTGATTTTCTTATGCAATGTATTGCGATTGATGCCCAGACGCGTGGCAGCTTTGGTCTGCACACCGCCACATGACGCCAGCACCTGCGCGATCAGTTCACGCTCCACCCGATCGACGACGATCCCGTGTAAATTAGTCGAATTCTCACCCGCAGTACTGAGCCCCTGCGTGACGACTTCTCGCGTCAACGTATCAATGTCAGTGGCCGGTAGCGGGCGACTTACAGGACGCTCGCCACCGGTAACGACGCCGGGCAACAAGTCCGTCGTCAACTCATCGCCTTCAGCCATTACGACGGCGCGTTCAATGTAGTTCTGCAATTCGCGAACATTGCCAGGCCAATGGTAGTCTTGCAGCGACTGCATTGCGGCGCGATCGATATGCACGACATAACGATCATTGATTTCGTTGTAGTGTTCCAGAAAAAACGTTACTAATGCTGGGATATCGTCACGGCGACTGCGTAGCGGCGGGATTTCAATCGGGACGACGTTTAATCGCCAATAAAGGTCCTCACGAAAACGCCCCTCGCGGACTTCATTCATTAAATCGCGGTTACTCGCGGCGATGATTCGCGAATCGGTTTGCAGCGTGGCTGTATCACCGACTCGCTCAAATTCTTTTTCCTGTAAAACACGCAGTAGTTTGACCTGCAGCGTCAGCGTTGTGCTGTTGATTTCGTCCAAGAAAATGCTGCCACCGTTTGCGGCTTCAAAACGGCCCGCGCGATTGGCAATGGCACCGGTAAACGCGCCACGAACATGGCCAAACAATTCGCTTTCTAACAAGCTCTCACTCAGTGCCCCGCAATTAACCCGAACCAACGGTCCACCACCGCGATGGCTGAGGCGATGCACGGCGGCGGCAATTAACTCCTTGCCGACGCCCGTCTCACCGAGGATCAATACAGAGGCATTGCTGCCAGCTACGCGACGAGTGATGCGATAGACGATCTGCATCGCCGGAGAATTGCCGATGATGCCTGGAAGGGGTGAGCCAAAACTGCCCGGCGGCTGGATTCCGAGTATCGACATGAACTCTAAATATCGGGTGGACTGACTCGCGGTTCCGTTTGCTTCGATGCGTCAATCTTTACGGTTGAACCAAACTCAACGCCGGTCAAGTCTGATCGTCGACCAATCTCGGCTAGGACTTGGTCAATCACGGCACGAGATTTATCATCCAATGCCTGCTGTGTCTTGCTTAACCGTAGCAAATCTCCGCGTTCTAGCAGCACCCCATTACGCTCGATTGAACTCAACAAGGCTCGACTCGCCGCTTCACGCCGCTCCGATGTTGTCCCTGCCCGGATGGTCAGGTCAACGAGGGTCGATTGCGCGTCTCGGCTCGCCGCGACTGACAATACCGCCAAAAGCGGTTCACCGAAAGCCACGGTTGCCGAATCGCTGCCTGTCGCCCCACCAGAAACTTGAACTCCGGCTAGCTTGTCGAAATCATAAAACCCAAAAGTATCGGGTTTGCTCGCGATTTGTCCCAGCGCATTGGTTCCCGCCCTGCGAAAATCGAACCGCTCCACCGCTGAAAGCGATGGCAGTAATCGGTCAGCTTCGATGGGGTCCAGAATCAACGACCAACCTGCGGCTGATCCCGGCAGCTCAACGTGGATCACCGGAGTTGGCAAGCGAACGTCGTTGGTGACCCCGTCGACCACTTTGTCCATCATCCCATGAAGAATGATCGGCAACTGGACGCCAAGCGGACGGCGACGGACGGCGTCGACCAGCTCCATTGCCGATCGGTCAGGAAGCACCGTCGTTGAAATCATGAATCGTAGGTCGCCACCGCGATCGACGGCTGCGACTGCGTCTCGAACGCTGGAGACAATTTCAACTCGGTATCCCATCGACGCCAAAATTCGCTCGATTTGGCCTTCCAGTTCAATGCGAGTCCCGACCAGCAAGACAATCGGCTCTCGGGCCAAGCTCGTCATCTCAATCCATCGTCGCATCACCTCTGAACTGCCAGCGTACGCACGCGTGTAGCCAAGCCGAGCAATGGCCGCTGCTGCTTCGTAACGAAGTCGCGGTATCGGATGCGACGCCGCAACGACCAACGGAGTGCGAACTTCCGAGTGTGTGGACATCAACAGATCCGCATCGTCGTCCATCGATTCGTCGAGTAACTGAATGGCCGCAATCGCACTGGTGAAATCGCCGATTTCGATCGTCGTCTCTATCAGCCTCGCCAGCCCCGGTACGGAGACGGACTCTTCGCCCCAGAGACGGACGATTTCTGCTCGAGACTCGCGAATCCCAAGCGGATCGAGTTGGAATCGATAACTTAAATCGGCTGCTATCCCCGCATCGCGGGCTGGTTCGGACAGAGTTCCCAGGCGATGAAGTAACCTGACTTGATCAATGACTTCGCGTCTCGCAGCATCGATGGCACGGACCGGCGCATGCTTGACGGAAAGCAGGTCATCGCCGATGGTCCAGAGCTGAATCGTCGCGTCTTGATCGTTCACATTTCCTATTGCTTCTTGCTGACTTGCCAATTGATCCAACATGAAGCGTTCGGCATCCTCATGCGACGGCAAGCCAGAATAATAGCGTTTTAGCCAACTTTGGGCCGTTGCCTTTTCTTGAGGCGTCGCGTTCGGATCCAGCGCTGCGGCGACCACCACCGGTTTGGCACGCTTATTTGCAGTATGATTAACGCCGAGTCGAATCAGCGCTTTCAGTGCTCCAGCACGAATCGTGTCGTCGCCATAGATCGCAAGCTGACGAATCGCGGCTGGTCCGCCATCGCCAAGCCGCAGCATCACTCGCAGTAATTCGTCGCGGATGGGAGTATCCGTTGCTTTGGCCGCAGCCGTGCTCAATAGTGCGACAGACTCGTCTCCACCGGCTAAAACGATTCGCAAGGCGGGCAATCGCTCCTCAGGCGACAGACTTGAAAGATTTGCAATGGCCGGAAGAATTCGCTCGCTGCTTTGGTCAATCGTCCGAAGTGCCTCCAGCATTGCCGCAGCTTGGGTTTTGGCTGCTTCGTTAAACTGTGATTCGACCGTGACCCGGAACAACTGGGCCGGCAAAATTCGTCTGGCAAGAGTTGCCGTTTCCGCAACGTCCACTTTACGACCGGCCAACGAAGCCAAAAATCCGCTGGCAAGATCATCTAGCTTAATGTTGAGCGCATCGGAAATCGAAATCGCCAACATCGCGTTACTGCCCCGCGAACGCCGGACCAATTCGCGAATATAGGGATCTTCCTGCGGTGGGAGAGCGACTGGTGCCTGAGCCGAAACGGCTCCGACGATCAAAACTGCGAGTAAACCTACGACAGCGATTCGATGCATGTTGGCTACCACTTCGAGCGGGAAAACCCCCATGGTAGTTCAACGCTGCGGATCAATCCGCTTAGGCGTGGCAAAATCCAGCGACATAGCGGTCTATCTGGGCCGATTGCATCGAAAAAACGACTCTTCTCGCTCGGCTTTCTCGTTCCCTGGCTCCACCGGGAATGCAATGTCTTGCAGGCTCCGCCTCGCGTTTACACGTACCCAGGCTCCGCCGGCTCCCGCCTTGCGTTCAGCAAGGAGTGTCAAAATTCAGCCCAAAAACGAACACACCACCGCGCCGCATGAAGCGAAGCGATGGTGTCGATTCTCACGTTGCACCAGCGAACTGCTCGCAGCGCACTGGTGCTCTTGGTGAAACTATTTCTTCTTGGCTGCCTTGGCAGGAGCAGCCTTGGAGGCCGTTGCCTTTGCCGGTGCCTTAGCAGCAGGTGCCTTAGCAGCAGGAGCCTTGGCAGCAGGTGCCTTAGGAGCCTTAGCAGCAGGAGCCTTAGCGGCGGTAGCCTTTGCAGGAGCGGAGGTCATTTGCGACTTTCCTGGCTTTGCAGCCTTCGGTGCACTAACACTCTTGGCTGCAGCCGGTGCTGCCTTCTTAGCCGCTGGTTTCTTCGTTGTCATAACTCTTCCATGGATATTGGGACTAACCGTAGGCAAGTTCCTACGGGTGAATTGATAACAAATGCCTTTGCAAAAAAAAATACCAGTTATCGAATCTAACCCCTGGGGCAGGGAGCATCCAAGCGTTGTCCTTGCCAACGGTTCATCACCATTGTCGGTATGCAAAGCAGTGAGCCTGACCTTATCGACGTTCCATCAATCGAACAAATATTCCGCAAAATGCAGGCTATTCGTGGCTTATGATCCAGGCCAGTGGGAGGCACTAACACCGCGTGAGCACGAAACGCCACAACGTATCGCAGCACCTTTGATCACACCCATGAAGACGAAAAAAATTTTATACATTGAAAAGAATATATCGACTTCTGGCCCAACGAAGCTTCGCCTCACGTGACATTTGACCTCTATCTCCTAACTAAACTAACGACCGCCTCGGAGTCCTTCGACACGCGACGTACTCGACAAACGAATCATGCTTCCATCGTTCAACCCAGACGCAGATTTAATTCCATAATCTCGCCGCGAGCGGTGCTTGTCCCTACCGTGAAGGATTTTTCTACAGCAAATTAAACGGTTTTAGCGGTACGGCGCGAGCCGTCCAGACTTTCTGAAGATTGAGTCACCGGACAGCTCGCGGGCTGTTGGTTTAGTGGGTTTCATCATTTTAGTGAGCCGTTGGCGCTAGCCACGGGCCGTCAACGGTAGGCGTCCTGCCGTAGCGCCCGACGCTA
>JAYVSE010000451.1:0-29316 GCA_043775635.1 Planctomycetaceae bacterium
GGAATTCAAAAAATATTTTGAATCAGGACTTGCCAATATTTAAGACCGTCGCTCTCCCCGAGTACGGAGCGAGGGGAGCCAGAATAACGATCGATATTCGGCCATAATAAAAGGACATATAGCACGGGAAGTTGCTTTCGCAGCTTATCCGTTTTTTCATCGTTTCGTCAGGCCAGCCCAGGTGCTTGACCATGTTAGAAAAGGGCTGTACGGGTATCACATTCAGGGAATCCCGAAGGCTTGCCCTGCGTTCGGCGGAGATCCATGGTTCGAATCGCCACGGGCTCGATGGCAATCCCTAGGCATCGCGGATTGCGGCATATATGATTGTTAGTGAAGGGACCTGCCATGATTCAGTTGACTCGGTCTAACTCCAAATGAGGCTGGGCCGCCTATCTTTTTGTTGTTTTAGGCTGCAATGACTGCGAATGTACAACCCACCGCGACGCAAGGGCAGTATCTGTCGTACATTTATTACTACACAAAAATTGCGGGTCGGCCTCCGGCAGAAGCGGATATGCGACGCTACTTTCGAGTTTCGCCACCATCAGTGCATAATATGATCGTCACTCTTGACAGACTCGGATTAATTTCCCGTGTCCCAGGTAAAGGAAGATCCATACGGTTGTTAATCGATCGAGAACACCTTCCCGAACTTGAATAGGCGTCTAACGATGGAAGTCTAAAAGAGACACATGGTGTAAAGTTAAGTTAAGACATTTGAGCAGCGATTTTCACGATATCTTTGGGGCTCAATTCAGTCAACACGACGTACTGCATCTCGGCAATTGTGCCTGCCGCGTCAACGACCTTGATCTGAATCGGCACCATGTTCGGAATACCGCGAATGGAAATGCCGGGGATGGAATTCAGATCGCCGAGGTTCGATTGAAAACCGATCAGCCTTGCCAACGGTAATCCAGGACAGCAGAGTCCGTTTGGCGATTGGGGATCCTTGGGAAGCCGCGCCGCCAAAAAGATCATCCCGTTTAAACGAGAAACCGACTTCGAGACCATCCACGACAGCAGTTCCCGATGAAGCAGCAATGTCCAGTCGTCTGCCCCGCTGCTTCGCGTCTACCGCCGTGTCGACAACATCGTCACCGTTTCGGGCGACTTTATCATTGTCGTTTACGTGGTGTTGAATGACGGGTCGATCTATCCGGTCACAGCTTATGTCGTTCCTGAAACCTGAAGGCAATCGAAAATGAAAACTCCAAAAAACACTTTGCCGATCGATCCAAAAAAGTGACTGGCGACCCGCGAAACTGGACCAAAGAAGAATACGACGCGGTCATATTCCAGACCCGCGAACGGTGAAGCAAATCGAAGCGGGCCATGATGTGAAGTTGTCGAGTCTGGAAGCGGTGGCGAAGGTTCTCGGGTTGAAAGTGACGGTGGTTGCGACTTGATCCTCAATGACAAATGACAAATCAGAGAGTTTGGCTTAAACTGAACAGCGATATTTTGTTTCGAGTTCGATTCAGGAGCGGGTCATGGATCGTGAGGAATTGATTGAAGTAATGCGGCAAGGTCCGATCCGGATCACCATGAACAGTGGAGATACAGTCGAAATCACCAACCGCGAAATGGCTCTTGTTACACCTATGTCTGTGATCGCCTTGGTAAAATCTGATGACGGTAAATTGCGAACTCGCTTCTATCCTTTGGTCGCAATCAGCATGGTCGAATCCTTGTCAGCAGCGTAGTTTTCAGGAAACCGGTCGATTTTCTTGCTAATTCGCCTGTTCTAAGTCCGATTCGAGACCCAAGCTAGCTTGCAGACTGTCGTTTTATTGTGGTGGATGTCAATTAGCTCTTGAGGGTTGTCGGTGGCCGCGCTAAATTACCGCGATCACAGAAGGCGACGCAAAACACTCTCGGTTTTCCAGTGAAACAGTAGTCGAAGGGGTTAAAAATGCGGCTTGCCGACTCGAAATAAATGCCCTATTTGATTAAGAACGCCGCCGCCGCTAGCGTGAGACGAGTAAATTGAGGCGGCGGCGAACACAAGGGACTTCCAAAAATCAAGATTTCTACATTGTTGGTCGGCTGGCGAGCTGGCGAGCAGGCAAAGTTGGGATTCGCTCTATCGGCAAGTGAGGGCCTGGGGTTACGACTGCGACAATTGGGAGCTTTGTAGCCTAAACTTGTAGTTAAAACCGTCGGCTGGGGAATTAATCTGCCTCGGCGATGTTACGTCCGATTTAGCGATTACCATTCGCAAGTGATCGAGTATAATTTAATAGCGACAGCTTTCTCATTATTTCTTACCCGCGAGAGAAACAAGCGGATCGCGGAAAGTTCACTGCACCGGATAAACTTCTTACAAATCAATAATGCCAGACGACAACCAACCGCCAATTGACTCGCAGACTCCGGACGAAGTAAAAATCAACCTAGTCGTGCCAGACGACATTCGAACCAGTTTCACCAATCATTTCGTCGTCCGCATCGCAGCAACTGGAGAGGTGCATTTGCTGTTTTTTGAAGTGGACCTTCCTTATTCAAATGAGCTCGACGCAACAAAGATCACTACGGTGAATGCTAAGTGTGTTTCTAAATTGGTTATCACAAAAGAGTTTTTGGGAAGCGTGGCCAATGTCCTGGCGACCACCTTTCTAAATATTAGCCAAGTCGCAAAGTCGCAGGTCGTGGAATCAGAGCTTCCGTTGGAATCCACGCAAGAGGTTAAGAAACATGCAAGGTAGTTCATTTGGAACTCGCTCAATGCTGTCGGCGGCCATCACGGTTTCAACTGGGACATTGATAGATGTCAAGCAAATACGCGAAATGGTTGGCACACTTGGTGGGTTGTCTCTAAATGTAGTGGGCGGTTTTGGATACACCACAAATGCGACGGATATAGGGTTAATTCTGGGCAGGTCGATTGGCGAAGGACGGTCCAGCGCCGGTTTCATGGTCAACTCACACGAATCGGCTCATGCAATTGCGGAATCCTTGCGATCATTGAACGAAAAAAAAAGAATGGGTTTCAACGAAGAGAAGACGCCTAAAGTTCTTCGAGTTCCCACTGCATCTCCGTCTGTCAAAGACATTGATGCGATTTATGACGATGTGACACTTACGGATGCTGAAGAAAGAGACGTAGAACTGCTGAGAGCCTCCAAGTTGGCGAGACCAACTATCCCGCTTGTTCGTTTCCCTCGTTCTTAAATTCTTACCCTTCGCGCTTCATGCCTACCCCGCTTGTGCCTCGGAATTTCGATGCGACATGCATACAGCTGTTGAAGAACTTTGATTGCGGCGCAGATGAGTTTGGCAGGATCGCAACGGAATGGATTCGATGTACCGACGAAGAAGATTCAGCACTCCAGGCAATCCGGGATCGAAACACAGAAGTCTTTCTATACAACAAGCCAAACGGTGGCTTGGTTGGCTTTGGTTCTCTCGGAAAAACGACCAGGAAGATAAAAAAAGTCGAAGTGGAATGGAGTATAATCCCTCACTTTGGAATTGACTTCAGGCTTCGAAGTTGCCCGCATAGTGTTATATGGTCCGATCGTTACAGCGCAAGCATAATGCAGGATTTAATGGCGCTAGCACAGGACCACAACACACCATTTCTGATGCTAAAGGTGCACACAAAAAATTTAGGAGCGATCAAGCTTTATGGCCGACTGGGGTTTTGTAACGCCGGCCATCCGAATCCTGGCGGTTATCAGGCGATGATAATAGAAAACTCGCAATGAATGGGAAGCGATTCGGTTGTCGAACGCTGTTTCGCTGGTTTCGCTGGTTTGATTGCATTCGCGATTGTTTCGGCATTGGAGCGACTACAAAAAGCATTGTCGCCATAAACTATATTTTCGCACGGCCCTGAGGCAAAATCGATAGGCATGGCAAACGATCTGACTTGCTAAATACCTTAACAGATAGCAAATCTTAAAAGAAAGAAAAGGATATTGAAATGCAGAAAATGTCTGGAAACTACACTGAATTTTGTACTTACGGCATATTCAGAATTAATCACAGACGCTGTCATCGCCGACGATCGGATTGCAATCGACTGGTTGAATTCTGACGAATCAATGGGTGCGATTTTGCGAGTGAGCGTAGTTGATGGAGTGGAAATTTGGAGCGGCGACATCATCGGAACAATTCCGAGGACGAAGCGCGGCGAAATGTCAGCGGTTCGATACAACCTGGAAGGCGGCGGCGTGGTCTTGATTGTGAAATGGTTGCAAGACAGTTTTGAGGGACAAGGAATGTACGAAATCGTACGACATTAATCGAGTGGCGGGATAACGAATACTTGACCATGATAAAAAGCGTTACGGGTGGCAGTTTTAGGCGCTATGACAGCACTTGCCTACTGACGATATGATAACGAAATGATTCTTTTGCTCGACAATCACGATTCATTCGTTCACAACCTAGCTAGATATCTGCGCCGATTAGGGCAGGCGACGGAAGTCGTGCGCAGTGACTCGATCGACGCATGCGGATGTTTGACAATGCGACCGACGGCGATTTTGATCTCGCCGGGACCAAAGCGTCCGGAAAACGCGGGCTGTTCGGTCGAAGTGGTACGATTGCTGGGTGGTGTTATCCCGATCCTTGGCGTTTGCCTAGGACATCAGGCGATTGGCCATGCATTTGGCGCCTCCATCGTGAAGTGTGAGGGGATGCATGGCAGCAGTAGCGAAATTTGGCACGACGGTGAAGCAGTGTTTCAAGGATGCCGTCAACCGATGCGGGTAGGCAGGTATCATTCGTTGGTGATCGACGACGCTACAGTGCCAGAGTCACTGGTGGTAACGGCGCGGGTCAGCGCTGGTCCTGGCTCGACAGGACATGGATTGATCATGGGCGTGCGACACCGTGAGCTGCCGATATATGGTGTGCAGTTTCATCCGGAATCGGTGCTCAGTGAGGATGGGGCCGATGTGTTGGCAAACTTTGTACGTGTTTCCGCGCAGTGGCAGCATGCGAACGCAAACCGGCGAGTGGCATCGTGATTTTGGAAGCCATCGTAACGACCTGCGACGCAAGTGGCCGCGCCAACATTGCACCGCTGGGGCCGGAAGTGAATGAGGATTTGTCGTCGATATTGTTAAAACCGTTTCGCTCGTCGCAGACGTTTAGCAACTTGCGTTCAACGTCTTGCGCGGTCGTTCATGTAACTGACGATGTGGAGCTGATGGCTGCGGCAGCCATTCAAAAAGTTGACCCCACAGGGATTGTGGAATCGATCGCGGGGCGCTGGGTCAAGCTGGTCGATTGTTGTCGTTGGTTTGCGGTTGAAGTGGTTGCCTGGAGCGATGATCCGGTTACCGGCGAATTGCCGCGACCGATCGCGATGTGCAGAATCATCCATCGTGGTGAGCAGCGACCGATGTTTGGGCTTTGCCGCGCGAAGCATGCTGTGGTTGAGGCTGCGATTGTGGCCACTCGGATCGACTTACTGGGACGCGATGAAGTGCAGCGACAAATGAAGACGCTTGGTGTGCTGGTACAAAAGACGGGCGGCGTGGCTGAGCAGCGAGCGTGGCAGAAATTGGAGGCGTTCGTGAATGAATGACGAAGCCGATTGGTTCGAAGAAATGCCTGCGATTCGTGTCTCGACTGGGGCACGGCTGCACTTTGGTTTGTTTGACGTCAAAGCACCGTTTGGAGGTGCTGGGATGATGATTGACGGTCCGCTGACGTCAGTTGTTGTTTCCGTGTCGCGCTCATTTGAAGCGCTGCCTTGTCGCGCGGATCGCTTGGTTGAGATTGCCAAACAGATCGCTTTGAGATTGCCTTCGCTATGGGTTGAGAATGGCTTGCCACGTTGTCAAGTTGACGTTCAAGCGGCTGCAGATTCGCATTGTGGACTGGGCTCCGGAACGCAATTGGCGCTGGCGACCGCCATGGCGATGAGTCATTTCTTTTCGCTTGATATATCGCGACACGATTTGATTCACGAGATTGCTTCGCGAGGTCGCCGATCGTCGATCGGCAGCATCGGTTTTTTCGAGGGCGGGTTGATTACTGAAGACGGACGAGATCAGAGTTACGAACCAAGTTCAACTTGGCGTCGCATCACATTACCAGCCGAGTGGCGGATTGTTTTGGCTTGTCCGCAAACCCAGGCCGGTGGAGTCAGCGGTGAAGTGGAAGGGGCCGCGTTTGCCGCACTCGCGCCAGCGCTACCGGAGTACCGAGCGAACTTGGCGCGACTTAGTGACCAGATGTTGACGTCGGGTGAACAAGGGGACTTTGAATCTTTCAGCACGGTCATTTCGCAGTTCAACGCACTCAGCGGCGAACTGTTCGCGGCGCATCAGGGAGGCTGTTACAACGGTGAGGCTGTGCAGCGGTTGGTTACGCGACTGGAATCGCTGAGCGGGCGCGGAGTTGGTCAAAGCTCATGGGGACCGACAGTGTTCGCGTTCTGCAAATGCAAAGAAGAAGCGCGGCGAATTTGTGAGTCGCTAAGTGACGTGGCTTGCCGAGTCGTCAAACCGCAAGCGTCGGGTTACGTTTTGGAACGGAGCCCAAGCACTTCGTGCAAATGAACGAACGTTTTACCAAGTCGCCCACCATAATTGCCGGCGCTAATGCGAAGTAAATTCGGTGTGTCAGCAGCAGCGCGAATGGCCGCAGCGGTCGCGATGTTCAGCGAATTCTGATCGCGTCCGTTGATGATGATCTCTTGAATCGAGACCACTCCGTCAGGGACTTTTGAAACCGTGCCAAGCTTAGCTTTCAGCGTTGGGCAATACTCGGCATAGGTGCTTGCAATCAGGAACTTGTAGCTGCTGCCAGCTTTGGAGCCGCTGGCCGCGACGCCGCCTGGGAAGGGTAAAATCGTATCGGGGGTTGCTTCAGCGGCAATGGCTGCTTTCTCTGCGGCTTCGATTGCCGCATCCTCGGTGGCACCGAAAAACCAGAGGTTGCCGCCCATGACGCCATCTTGAAACCCAAACCGGCGAGAGAGAAAAAAGTCGCCGCCAAGCGTTGGAACGACCCAGCCCGGCTCGGCAAATCGGGTATCACGGAATTGGTGGCGATCGCCAAAAAACGCGATCTTTCTTCCGAGCTTGAAATAGTCGTCGGTCTCCAGTCGGTTAAAGCAGCGGATGGTCGGACATGTCAGCGCATTTTGGCTAATTCGGGCCAGCATCACTTTTTCAAGGTGCTCACGCCGATCTTTGCGGAACCGTGGAACGTGAAATTGCACGACCGCGCCGACCCTGCCGTCAGGTGTCTGTAGTGGGGGAGTCGCGTCGTTGTGGGGCGAGTCTAGTCCGATCCCTAGTCCGGTCCCCAGTCCGATCCATTGAGCGACGCCGGATTCGCAATCGCAGAGAATTGTGCTGCTGCTATGTCCAGTGACCGCATTGACACAATGTCGCAACCATTTTTCGTCGCGAGCGGTCAGCAGGATTTCTCCATAGATGCTTCGAAAACCTTCGGCGTAGGTGTCGTCGACAAGTTGTCTCAAATCAGTCATGGAAATCGGCATTGTTTGAACAAGGTGGCTGACCCGTGGGAGGTTCGGATCAGTGTGGCACGGCGATCCGTCGTGATTATCGCGACGGAAGATCGCTACGGCATCATGATTATGAACGGTTTTGAGCCGAGTTCGCCAGTACAAGTAGCGAAATCGGTACTGTCACGGGATAGGCATGGTGCGGTTGCAAAACTACATTAGCGATCGGGTGACATCCGTTACCCGATTCTTGGGCGTGCGGTTGGATCCGCGAGAACCCGCACCAGGGTTTGCCCGTTTAACCGGTCTTATTGCGCTGGCTGCCGCCGAGTTTCAAACATCCATGGCTTCTGCATCAACATCCGACGCGACCTGCTCGTCATTCTTTCTACGGCATGAATTCGTCATTCGCCGCCTTCACTCGTTGACCGGAATTGTTCCGCTTGGCGTGTACATGGTTGTGCACCTGACGACGAACGCGAGCTTAATTAATAGCACGGCGTCTTTCCAAACGGCGGTTTACTGGATTCACTCATTGGGCAGTTTGCTGCCAGTCGTGGAATGGGGTTTTATCTTTTCGCCCTTATTATTTCACGCCGTTGTTGGCGTTTGGATTGCGAAGACAGGCAGTTGCAATGCGGACCGCTACAAGCTGGCGGGCAATCAACGCTACGTTTTCCAGCGGATCACGGGCATTATCGCGTTTGTTTACCTGATGTTTCACATTCTGCACCTGCACGGATGGGTGCATTTTACCCCCTGGGTCGAACTCGGTCAAAAGCTCGGATATGCTCAATTCCGGGCCTACAACGCAGCCAGCACGTTGGCGCTGGCAATGGACGGCTATTTTTGGCCCGCGTTTTACCTCGTCGGCGTACTTTCCTGCATTTATCACTTGGCCAACGGACTTTGGACGTCAGGCATCACATGGGGACTTTGGATTTCGAAGCCTGCTCAGGAACGAGCGACAAAAGTTTGTGTGGCCTTTGGGCTCGTGCTGGCGGTTATCGGAACGACTGCTTGGTATGCAGCCATTACCGCTGACCCAGTTGCCGCGAGAAAGGTCGAAGACGAAATGTATAAGGCCAATTTAAAAACCGGCATGGTACCCGAGAGCAAAGAAAAGCGGACGCAACCGGACGCAGTTTTAGGCGCTAGATCGAAAGATATCAAACTTGTGCCTGCCTCCGGCGGTTGATTGACATTATCGCATCGTTGTACATAACAAATAGGCGATTGCACCTCATTCGGTGAGGCAATCGCAGCAGGGACTCTAGGATTGTCGAAAGATGGCTGAACAGAAAGTAGTCGTGATTGGCGGTGGGTTGGCTGGCTTGGCCGTGACGATGAAACTTGCCGAACTCGGCGTTAAAGTTGACTTGTTGAGCCTAACGCCCGTCAAACGTTCGCACAGTGTTTGTGCTCAAGGCGGCATCAATAGTTGTAACGATCAAACACGTCAACTTGGCGACAGCGAGTGGCATCATCTGGACGATACGGTCTACGGCGGTGACTTTCTGAATCATCAGCCTCCGGTCAAGGAGATGGCGTTTTGGGCACCTAAAGTCATCGACTTGATGGATCGACTGGGGGTACCGTTCAATCGAACTGGCGAAGGCTTTATCGACCGCCGACGATTCGGTGGAACACTGTTTAAGCGTACGGCATTTGCCGGAGCAACGACCGGGCAGCAATTGTTGTACGCGTTGGACGAACAGGTTCGACGCAACGAGTCGGAAGGTCTGGTCAAGAAGTACGAGTTCTGGGACTTTTTGGGGCCGATTCAAGACGAAACCGGGCGCTGCCGCGGTGCGATTGCGCAAGACATGGTGTCAATGGAAATCCGCGCATTTCCGGCAGATGCTGTCGTCGTTGCCACCGGCGGCAATGGGCTCCTGTTCGGCAAGAGTACGATGAGCGTCTTCTGCACCGGAAGTGCGGCCAGTCGCTGTTTCCAAGCGGGCGCGAAGCTCGGCAATGCAGAGTTTATTCAAGTTCATCCCACCGCCATTCCCGGTGCCGACAAACTACGCTTGATGAGCGAATCGGCACGCGGTGAAGGTGGCCGAGTTTGGGTACCACGAAAGCCACATGATCCGCGGTCTCCTGGAGAAGTCCCCGAAAAAGAAAGATATTACTTTCTTGAAGAGCGGTACCCCAAGTACGGCAATCTTGTGCCGCGAGATATCGCGACTCGCGAGATTTTTGATATCTGTGTGAACGAGGGGCTCAGCGTCGAAGACGATCGAATGAGTGTCTATCTTGACCTGACCCATATCCCTCGCGCGGAACTGGATCGCAAACTAGGCGGCATCCTTGAAATTTATGAAAAGTTTCAAGGCGTCGATCCACGTCTCGAGCCAATGAAGATTTTCCCAGCGGTTCACTACAGCATGGGCGGACTTTGGGCGGATTATGTCAAGTCAGCAGACGGTGGGTTGTTGTCCGGTGCGCCACGAAATCAGATGACAAGTATCGAAGGGCTGTATGCGATTGGCGAATGTGATTATCACTACCACGGTGCTAATCGACTGGGCGCGAACTCGTTGTTGTCATGCATCTTCTCAGGGCTATTTATCGGGCCATCCATTGTATCGTATGCAGCTAATCAAAAGGGTGGCTTCAAAGAACTGCCTAGCGCCGTGAAAGACGCAGCGGTCGCGACTCACGCACAGCGACACAAGAACTTGCTGAGTGGTACCGGCGGCAACGAGAACCCTTACTTGGTTCACCAAGAACTCGGTGACCTAATGACGCGAGTTGCGACGGTGGTTCGTCGCAATGATCAGTTGCAACATGCACTTGAAAAAGTCGATGAGCTTCACCAGCGGGCGATGAAGGTAAGCTTGTCAGACACGGGAAACTGGACAAACCAAAATGTGATATTTGCGAAGTCCGTGCAAGATATGTTTCCGTTCGCAAAGACGTTATTGAAGGGGGCGCTGTTGCGCGACGAATGCCGTGGTGCCCACTACAAGCCCGATTTTGAAAAGCCAAGTTTGACCGCTGAAGAACCCGTTGCACGCCGACAGCAAGCGGAAAAATGGTGCGATGAATTCGAAGCCAACAACCGCCGATTCCTGAAGAGTTCAATCGGCACCTGGGACGCGAGTACGAATCAACCAACGATCACCTATGAAGACGTGGATACTTCCTTGATTCCGCCACGTCCAAGGTTGTACGGTTTGGTTGGCGCGGATGTGATTGAAGACGTTTGGAACGAACGTGCAGCGAAGAAACTGCAAACGAAAGAACCGGCCTTTGCCGGACCATAAGATTAAACTTTGAAGATTTTTTTAAGGATTTTCCCCGTGATTGCCCCTGCACCAACCAAAAAGAAACGGCCCAGTCATGTTCGCGTTCGCGTTCTACGGCAGGATGCGCCTGGCAAAGAGTCCTATTGGGAACTGTTCGATATTGACTACGAGTCCGAAATGAACGTGATCAGCGTGTTGCAACGAATTGCTGCAAAAGCGGAGAATGTAGACGGGAAGAAAGTAACGCCCGTGGCTTGGGATTGCGGCTGTTTGGAAGAGGTTTGCGGTTCGTGCACAATGGTCATCAACGGCCGCGTACGACAGAGTTGCAGCGCGCTTGTCGACAACTTGCTGCTTGAAAATTCTGACGAGATCGTCCTGGAACCGATGCGTAAGTTTCCTGTGGTGAGAGACCTTGTGATCGATCGTCAGCGATTGTTTCGATCCTTGACACGGGTCCAAGCGTGGGTACCGGTCGATAGTTATTACGACATGGGACCAGGTGAACGCCAACTTCGCGCCGCGCAAGAGCAGAATTATCCACTGAGTCAATGCATGAGTTGTGGGTGCTGCTTGGACGCGTGCCCGCAATTCAAGAAGATTGAATTGACTCGGGAATCGGGCGAAACCAACGAAGCTTTTGCACAGCGAAAGCAGGTCGCTTATGACCAGGCGTTCGTCGGTGCCCACGCGATTTCTCAGGCGATGCTTTTTAATCATCATCCGACGGGCAAGTCGCTTGCCTCCGAAAGACTTGATGCGTTAATGGGGCCAGGCGGTGTCGCGTCCTGTGGCAATGCTCAAAACTGTGTTTCGGTCTGTCCCAAAGAGATTCCGCTAACGACTTCGATCGCCCGAGCCGGGCGTGCGACAACAATTCATGCGGTCAAAAAGTGGTTTGACAAATAGGGTTAGCAATTGAGAGTAGAACAATTGTCCCAATTGTTTTCCGAGCAATGGGGACAATGGCTCTACTCAAAACCACATCCCGTTCATTGTCACCCGGATCCAACGCTAAAGACTACGCTCATCGCATCGCAAAAGCCTGTTTCTCTCAACGAATACTTTGATCGATTGCTGCGTTGGCTGGACCTAGAGTCGGATGCTGAGCGTGCTCGCTTGGCCCAGCGCCGTCAACTATCGCGAGGCCTAGACGCCGAGCGCACCGGTGAAACCATTGTCGATCTGATTCTGGCGGATCATCGTACAGGACTTGGTGGACGCTTCCTACTCAGTTTCTCAAAACGTAAGGGCGGCCAGTCATTGCCTTGGAATCGTCTGAAGGTTGGTTCACCGGTCGTCGTAACCAACGATGATGACGATGAAGATGAAGGAGCCTCAGGTGTCGTCAGCCGACGCAACTACAACGTCATCGAAGTTGCGCTGGAGCAATGGCCAGTGGGCGACCGTTTTCGTATCGATTTATCGCCTGACGAGACCACACGTCGGCGTCACCGTTCAGCCATCAACGCCGCGCGCCACGCGACCGGGCGACCAGGCAAACTGCGAGACATGTTGTTGGGCATTGTCGAGCCACGCTTCGAGCCGGAGAAGCCAATTCAGTCGCTGGACCAACTGAACCCACCTCAAGAAGATGCGGTTCGTTTCTCGCTTTCTGCACGTGATTTTGCAATCGTTCACGGCCCGCCGGGAACTGGCAAGACGACGATCCTGGTCGAAATCATTCGCCAAGCGGTTGCACGTGGTCAGCGAGTCCTTGCTTGCGCTTCAAGCAACACCGCCGTCGATAACATTCTTGAGCGACTGGTGAGGACGACGCCGCACGTTGTTCGCGTCGGCCATCCGGCGCGGGTTACCGAATCCCTTCGCGAACATACACTCGATGAATTGGTTCGTGAACATGAATCGACCGAAATCGTTCGCGAGTTGATGCGAGAGAGTGAGTCATTGATGCGACAAGCCTCAAAGTCAACGCGTTCACAGGACGCTTACCGTCGGGCCGGTGAGATGCGCAGCGAAGCCAGAATGCTTCAAAATCAAGCGCGTTCGCTTGAGCGACAAGCCATTCAGTATGTGCTCGATGCTTCCGACGTTATTTGCACAACGACGACGATCGATGATGATCTGCTCGGTTCGCGGAAATTCGATTTGGTCGTGATTGACGAAGCTTGTCAGTGTACCGAAGCGGGCGTTTGGCAAGCAATTCTCCGAGCAGAGCGAGTTGTCTTTGCGGGCGACCATTGCCAACTTCCACCGACCGTGCTGTCCGACGTTGCGTCACGCGAGGGCATGAAGACAAGCTTGATGGAGCGACTTGTCAACCAAATTGGTCCCGCTGCCTATCGTCGACTGACCGTCCAGTATCGAATGCATGACTTGATCATGCGGTTCTCGTCCGATCAATTTTACGACAACACACTGGTGGCAGATGTGTCGGTTGCATCGCATTTGCTGATTGACTTACCAAATATCGCAACGACACCATTGACCGACCGTCCCGTAACCTTCATCGACACAGCGGGTGCGGAATACGATGAAGAAATCGAACCTGACGGGCTGAGTAAGTTGAACTCGCGCGAAGCCAATTTGGTGCTTCGAATCGTTCGTCAATTGCTCGACGCGGGAGTCCAGAGCGACCAAATTGCGGTCATCGTTCCCTATGCAGCCCAAGTCCGTTTGCTTCGCGCTCGATTAAACCTGGATGGATTAGAAGTCGATACCGTCGATGGGTTTCAAGGACGCGAAAAAGAAGTGGTCATTATATCGCTTGTGCGCAGTAATGACCGGCGTGAGATCGGCTTTCTAGGGGACACCCGGCGGACCAACGTCGCCCTGACTCGTGCTCGTCGAGGGTTGATCGTGATTGGCGACAGTGCGACATTTGCGTCGAATCCGTTTTATGCATCCATGTTCGAATACTTTGAGCTCATCAATGCTTACGACTCCGTCTGGAATCATACGGATTGGGACGCGGGTTCGGTTTGAGCCAACAACGTCCGTTTTCATTCTTGGATTCGTGAAAGGATGTATGGGTCGCCCGGCCCCGTTAATTCTTCGGCAAATCAAACGGTTTTAGCGGTACGGCGCGAGCCGTCCGGTCTCTCTGAAGCTTGAGGCACCGGATGGCTCGCGCCATGCCGCTAAATTATCCTTAACGGCGTTGGGCATGCCCCATCGAGAGCCTCTTTGCGACATTTGCCCCGTCATGCTACCTTACGCTTGGGACGTTGTGTTGCTTCAGAGAGGTTGTGTTACTTCTAGGGACGCTTATTCCCCCATCCTTTCCTGCGGAAGCTTCCATGCTTCTGAATCGGTAGCATCTTGAAAGTCCCTCCGCGTATCAAACCACTTATCGAAGACGGGCTCGTCGACAAAGTCTTGGGCTCACTGATGAGCGGCAAAGAGGCCCAGGTCTTCCTTGTACGTTGCGGTGACGAGACTCGCTGTGCCAAGGTGTACAAGGATGTGGCCAATCGCAGTTTCAAGAACGCGGTGCAGTACCAGGAAGGCCGGAAAATTCGGAACAGCCGCCGACAACGGGCGATCGACAATCGCTCAAAATTTGGTCGGGACCAACAGGAAGTCGTTTGGCAACGGGCCGAAGTGGACGCGTTGTATAAACTCGCCGATGCGGGTGTCCGAGTCCCCAAGGCATACGGTTTATTCGATGGCGTGCTATTGATGGAGCTAATTACCGATGCGAACGGCGGCGTGGCACCGCGACTGAACGACATCACAATGTCAGCCGAACAAGCCGTGAAAGATCACGCCACCGTCATGACCTATGTGTTACGTATGCTGTGTGCCGGATTAGTGCACGGTGATCTCTCGGAATTCAATGTCCTTCAAGATAAAACGGGCCCTGTCATTATCGACTTCCCACAAGTCGTCAATGCATCAGGGAACAACAATGCGAAGACCATGTTGCAGCGTGACGTTCGCAACATCACGCAATACTACGCGCAGTTTGCTCCGGAGCTAGCGGAAACCCACTACGCTGAAGAGATGTGGGAACTGCACGAAAAGAGTGAGCTGGCCCCCAATCTGAAGCTGACCGGCAAATTCAAATTTTCGACAAAGGCAGCCGACGTCGATTCAGTCCTCAATATGATCGACCTTGCCTACGAAGACGAACTGGACCGACGGGACCGCTCGGAAAACCGCTGAGAAAACCGGCGTTTCCTGCGGGAATCAACCTCACTACTTTGCACTATGAATGACATCCGAAAACTGCTGACCGCTAAGCTATCGCCAGCAATGCAATCCGTGCTCAAGCATACGACGATCAACGGAAAATCACCTGGTCCGCTCCTGTCCGACATCAACACCCTGATCGACGCGATCGGAACAGGGATGCAGACGACCAGTGCCTATTTTACTTTGCCGCAGCGGGTGCTTGGGGAGTTGAACAACTCGCTGGTCGATCCCTTGCCGCATGACTTGAAACGTCCGCAACTCCGCTCGTTTCCAGCTCTGATGGGCTTGTTCATGTTGCTGCGAAGTACGGGTCTGGTCGTTGGCGAGATCAAGCCCAAACGAGCGATTCTTATCGACCCAGTGATGAATGAACAATGGCAATCACTGAACCCGACGGAACAGTACTTTGCACTAATGGCATCTTGGTTCCATGAAACGTCCTGGGATTGCGTCGGCATGAGAAGTCGGGGCGTTGGAATGCTCAGCGAATTACGCAATTCCTACTTGCAATTTGACGATCGCATCACAAGACTCGGCGATGATCGTTTCGGGCTGATGTATGGTATCGAAACGGCCGTGGCAGTCAGCTTGCTACATCAATTCGGCTGGATTCGCTTGACCTACGACACGAAGCCAAAGCCGGGGAAGGCTGCGAGCGTTCGTGAAATTCAGCGGACGGATTTTGGCGACGCCATGTTTGTCGCGACCTGTCAACGGAGATTGCACGACGACGATAACCCAACGGCGCTGCAAGCGACAATGCAACCCTACTTTCCCGATTGGAAAGAAACGCTCACGCCAGCAGAAGCGGAATATCGCGAAGGCCAGCACACCTTGAAAGTATCGCTTGGCGAAATTTGGCGGCGAATCGTTGCTTCGCCCGATGCCAGTCTTGAGCAACTTGGTGACACGATTCTGGATGCATTCAAATTCGAGCACGACCACCTATACCAGTTTTTGTTGCGAGACACGGGTGGCAACACGATCAGCATTGGCGGACAGCATCTGGATGATGCCGACTACTACGCCGAAGAAATGCGCGTCGGTGATGTGCCGCTCTTGATCGGCGACTCGATGGTTTTCCACTTCGACTTTGGCGACAACTGGCGGTTCAAAGTCACCCTCGAATCAGTCGACGAAATCAACACCAAGAAAACGAAAACGCTAAAGGTGACCGCAAAATCCGGCACGGCTCCAAAGCAGTACGCTCGCGAGTGGTAGGAATGGTTCGACACATGACCGTATTCTCCTGAGGCTAAGTGAATCGCAGAAAAATGACAAGTCAAAAAACGCCTGTCAAGATCAACGCGAATGTGGAGGCGGAGCCTCCGGAGCAGTGTGTCCCCGGGCAGAGCCACGGTGACAAGGCGTACAAGCTCGTCCCCGTGGCTCTGCCCAGGGACGCACTGCATTTCGGGCTCTGCCCGCAGTACGCAATGTTTCTAACCGCATGGACTTTCGCGTACCCTCACTCAGGCAACGCAAGTAATCGTTTGGTCTCCCGTAGTAAGAACTCGACATCATTGAACGGTTCCGCACCGATGTCTTGCCAACGGACTTGACCTTTTCCATCGATCAGAAAAGTTCCATGCATCGGAACCGACTCAAAATCGTCCCAGCAACGATAGGCTTTGAACGACGTCTGCTCTGGATTAGCGAAGATTTCGATGGGTAGTTGCTCCGCAAAATTTTTAATTCCTTTGGCTAAACCTTCCGTGTCTTCGTTACTGATCGCCATCATCTCGACGCCCAACGCTCGAAACTCTTCTGTCTTTGGCGCGAGCAATTTTAGTTGTTCGATGCAGTGAAGGCAGCCGAACCCGAGATAAAACACAACCAACTTTGGCTTCCCGTCCCAGCGCTCATTGGTAAGCACATTAGTAATATCAGTACCGTCTGATTTCTTGGCTAGGATCGGCATCGATGGATACGGCCGCCATGACTCCGGACCAAGCGAATTCAGCTCCGGCCGTTCGCCAATATCATCTGGTAATTTACGAGCCTTGCGCCAATCCCCTTCGATTTTCGCTTCCATCGCAATCGGTGCCAATGCGGCCAGCATCGGTGAATCGATGTCTGCCGAATGCGCGACGTCACAAAGTGTTTTAAAATGCTTCATCGCGTCGTCGCGTTTGTCGCGACGCCAGAGGATGTCGATAAGTACCGCCAACGGACGCACTTGACCTGGGCCCTCCTTTACCGCTTCTTCAGCAATCTTTTGAGCTGCTTCGAGATCTTTTGCGATCACCAACCACTGCGCATGAATCACGGAATCGAGATCGGCAATTTTGGCATGGCGATTGACGGCATCTTGATCCGCTCTCATCGCCGCTGCGGCTGCCGCCACACGAGAAATCAACCGATTCAGTTGCTTGATCTGGTCTTTTGGATCGTCATTTTTTTTCTCAGCATCCTTTTTCGATGACGTTTCGCTTTCGTTGATCTCTGCCGTCGATTTTGCATCGGCAGCGTCTAATGCTTTCAGTTGCAACGCCAGCCGCTTTCGTTGCAACGCGCGCAATTGACTACTTCCTTGCTTGCGATTGTTCTCCATGAAGTTCGCAACGGCGAGCCACGCATCACGTTCTAAATTTGCGTCTTCATTGTCAGTATCAGCCAAAAAGGGACCGGCCGTTTCGTCGATCAAGGACTTCCATAAACCAAACGAAGTTAGGGTTGCAAACAAGCGGTCGCGTCCAAATCGAAAGCTTCCTTTTTTGTAAGTGTTGTAGTCTGGGTGTCGTGGGAGGCTAATGAGATTCTTGGAGTGACGAATCGCATCTTGAACACGGCCAAGGTAGATCAGATTGCGAATCATCCATTCGTTGTTGTGCGAAAAATTGTGGATTTGATCGGGCATTAAGCGGGCATCGATCATGTAGGCATGATCCACTCTTGCTGCCGCTTCTTGTTGCCAAGCGGCGTCTGCATAGCGATGCAATTTTGAATAGGTGTGTCCCGGCATGTGCCACATATGAGCGACACCCGGCATGGACGGTCCCGCTTTCGCTGCCGACTCGATCGCATTCTTAGGACGGTTGTCGTCCCAAAGGTGAATTCGATAATGATGGGCAGGGTGCATTGGATCAACCGCAAAGATGCCATTGAGGAGCGCGTCGACTGCGTATCGGCTTGGCATTTTCACGCCCTCGCTACTGGAAAGCCACAATTGAAGTACGAGGAACGCCTTTGCCTCCATATCGCCAGGAAATTCATCGATAATTTTTTCCATGTCTGATAGATAACGTTCCTGCGCCTCTTGCTTTTTCGTTGCGTTGTCAGACAACTTCGAATTGGACTTCTTGTTATCGTCCTTGGGTTCAGGAAGTGCCTTCAAAAAGCGGTCTAACGATTCGATGTAAAGTGTCTCTCGGCGAGTCGTCTGCTTTTCCAAACGCGACATCGCTTCAGCCATAAACTTTTTGGCTCGATCAGGATTGTTGATGTTCGCCTTGGCGCAGCCCCAATACGCGATCGCCAGCTCCGGCTCGATGGTCGCCGCTTGCCGAAATGAACGTTCCGCTTCGAGATACCAAAAGCCGTGCAACTGAGCGATACCTTGCTCGATAAAGGCTTGTGCGTCTGCTGATTTTGCCGAAGTCGGAAAAACGATCTTCGCTAGCCCGTGCATGGGATGCGCTGCTTGCCGTGGCCCCTCGTCAAAGCCCTCACCATAATGACTGTGTCCAGCATTGATGGTTTTTGTCTCGCTAGCTGGCAACGATTTAGCAAGAGCATCGTCTCCTCGCAGAACGCCAGAGAAAATCAGGTTTATGGACAATATCAGCAACAAATCGCTGATTAACGCGTAGGATTTTTGCAGCATCGTTCTAGCGGTCGGAGGGGGCTTGGGCCAATGGCGTGAACGGAACGAGAATATGAAGCATTTTGTTAACGGTGCGGCGCGAGCGGGCCGTTGATTTAGTTGTGTTTTGAATTTTAGCGTCCAAATCATAGCCCGAATGCGTAAGCGAGGGATCGAAGTGATCCCTCGCTTACGCAGCGGGTTACTAAATCAACAGCCCGCTAGCCGCCCGGTGTTTTGCGTAGTTTATCGAACTGGCACCGGACGGCTAGCGGTTCGATTTATCGGCTTTGCATGCTCCCTTATGATGTCGGTAACAAATAGGATCAAAATAATATTGACGCCGCATTGCCGCGTAACTAATTATATAGAGTAGGCGGTTAGACCTCACCCTTGGCGTTCGAGTTGCGTAGGAGGTGGTGAATATGGAGCCTGTTTTTGACGCGTCGTTTGGTGGCAACAGCCCCGAACATCGTTCGACTTTGGACCGCTTTTTTGCGGGACTGAGCGAGTGTATTTTTCAATCGCGACTCGGTGTCGCGGATGTCCAAATGGTCGACTATCTAAGCGACCTGATGTTTCGATTTGTCAGAACCGAAGCCTTGCACAGCGTTCGTCGCAGTTCCGGTCGACCAGCGACCGAGGTCTTTCAGATGCTTTGCGAGGCCGAGAAACGAATTGGCTTAGCGCGACGCGAAGTCCATCGCCATATCGGAGACTTTACGCTCTTCTGGACCGGAATGTATCCCGAAAGCTTGAGGCGTTTAAAAGGTGGCGGATCTCCCGATGGATTCCTCGATTATTGCCGCCAAGGTAAGCGTGCCTATCGTATCGCAGCAGAAATCGAAGGCGGCGAAGAACGTCCGCCTTGCGATCTATTGATGCGACTCAGCGAACATTTTGAACTCTGCGCCTATGGCTTGAGAGAAGTTCGTCGAGAGTGGGAAAGTGGGGATGGGGCCGAAGGGATTTTGATGTAGGCCTAATGCAAACGAAACTTCCCGTTTGCATCGTGCGTAACTAAGTGTCGCCATTCGCTCCGCGAAACGAGCGATCTTTCGTTCTTACGCGGATAGGCAGTGAGTCCATTTAAGCCGGTCGAGTTTGCTGCAAAATGGTAACCCGACGCGTCAGCGAGGCGGCGGGCAGATCCTCGCTAATGCGTCGGGTTGCCAAGAGATTCACAGCCTAGTAGCGAAAGACGACTGCCCCGACGGACTAACTTCGGGTTTGAATCATTCGAATCGCCGTCGGCAACGCTTCGCATTCTAGGTCAAATACCGCAGCAGCAAGCTCTGCTGCGGTTGATTTTTGCTCGACTGCGCAAACCCGCTGTAAAATGATCGGTCCGTGATCGTAGTCATTGTCGACGATATGGACGGTGCAACCGCTGAATTGAACGCCTCGCCGTATCGCAGCCTCGTGAACATGCATGCCATACATCCCCTCACCACTGAATGCTGGAATCAATGACGGATGGATGTTGACGACACGTCCCCGAAAATCTTCAGGTACCAATACATGCTTGAGGAATCCTGCCATTACGACCAGTTTCGCACCAACCTCCCGACATGGCCCAAACATTGCCTCGCAATAGGCATCAGCCGAATACTGTGGCGTTTTTAGGATCACTCGAGTGTCGATGCCGGCGTTACGGCCGATTTCAACGCCACGGACCTTTGCCGAGCTGCTGATGACAAGCCGAATGTCGATCGAAAGCAAGCCGATGGCAACCTGTTGCAGCAAATTCTCAAGCGTCCTGCCACCTCCCGAAAGAAAAACGGCGGTGGGGGTTGGGCAATCGAAGTGAGGGAAGTTGTTCATGAACAGAGCTTTTAAATTGCTAGTAGTGCTAGTAGGAGCTGGCTGCAAAATGAGAAGTTGAGATTCTACGCCACCGGCGGTTTGATACCCAGCTACAATCATCTGGACGATTGAGGACAATCGTTCTACTCTCGACGTGATGAATCAATTTCCTGGAGAAACCTGCTGTGCCATTGACGATCATGCGTCGAATTACCTTTTGTGCTGGGCATCGATTACTTGGACACGATGGAAAGTGCAAGAATTTGCATGGGCACAACTACGTTGTTGAATTCCATGTCACGGGGCATGAACAAGATGAAATCGGTCGCATTCTTGACTTCAAATTGCTCAAGGACCGATGCAAGGGCTGGCTGGATGAGCATTGGGACCACGCTTTTATCCTTTGGGAAAAGGATGAAAATGCTCTGGCAGCAATTAGAAGTAGCATTCCGCATCGAATTTACGAGTTGCCGTACAATCCAACCGCTGAGAACATGGCGAAATACTTGTTAGACGTGGTCTGTCCTCGGGTGCTGGAGGGTACGGGCGCGACAGCATCCAAAATTGTGGTTTGGGAATCAGAAGAAAGCTACGCCGAAGTGACCGCCGATGCATATTCTTGAACTTAATCATGTCGCCTTTCATGTCGCGGACGTGGACGTAAGCTCACGTTTTTACGCATCGGTGCTGCTGCTGACGGCGCTGCCGCGACCTGCTTTTGATTTTCCAGGTGCTTGGTTTCGCCTTGGCAGCACGCAAGAGCTGCATTTGATTGGAGATCGAAGCGAGACCGTGCATTCGCATCATCGCGGTACGCACATTGCGCTTGCTGTCGACGACCTTGATGCCTGGGACGCACACCTGGATTCCCTTAATGTGCAACGAATGCCGCGGCGAACCCGGCCCGATGGTGCTCAACAAACATTTATCATCGATCCGGATGGTCATTGGGTAGAGCTATGCCAAACATGTGCCTGACGAGTATTCCCCTGTTGAAGTGGGATAGGCTTCCAGCCTGTCATTTTCACTGCGACAGGCTGGAAGCCTATCCCACTCATTGATCGAACGATCCTAAGACGGAATTGAAATCACTGTATGATCCCTCGCTACTTAGTACCTTTTCGCGCGGCGCGATCGTCGCATTACTTTACCGATTTGCTGATCATTGGCGGTGGCCTCGCAGGGCTAAGAGCAGCAAACGCGGTACAGCGAAAGCAGTCTGTTCTGATCATCACCAAAGACAACCTGAGCGAATCCAACAGCAACTATGCGCAAGGCGGGATCGCTGGCGTCATCGATCCTGAAGACCGCTTTGAAGATCACGTCTCTGACACGCTCGACGCAGGCGGTAATCTATGCGATCCAGCCATTGTCAATATGGTGGTCCGTGAAGCGCCTGGCCGAATTGAAGAATTGATTGAGTGGGGGACTCAGTTCGATCAACTCGGTGGTTCATTAGCGCTGGGGCGTGAAGGAGGGCATAGCCACGAGCGAATCGTGCACGCACTCGGTGATGCAACGGGAAAAGAAGTGATGCGCGCGGTGATGGAAAAAACGCGATCGCTGCCGAATGTCGACATTTGGGAACGCACGTTCACTATCGATTTGTTGACTCACGAAGGACAGTGCCACGGTGCGGTCATTAGCCGAAATGGCTCGCCGCCTTCGTTGGTTTGGGCGAAGCAAACCATTTTGTGTACCGGCGGTATCGGTCAAGTTTATCGTGAATCGACCAATCCGCTCGTTGCTACTGGGGATGGCTTCGCTGCGGCCTACCGCGCTGGCGTCGAACTGCGCGATATGGAGTTTTGCCAGTTCCATCCGACCGTACTGTACATCGCTGGCGCATCTCGTTCGCTGATCACTGAAGCCGTGCGCGGCGAAGGTGCACATTTGCTCGATTGTGAAGGCAATCGATTCATGCCGATCTATGATCCTCGCGCGGAACTCGCTCCCCGCGATGTTGTCAGTCAATCGATTGTGACGCAGATGGCACGCACCAGTCACAGTTGCGTCTACTTGAGTATGGCTCATCTCAATGCAGAAGCGTCTCGCAGTCGCTTTCCCGGCATTGCTTCGGCATGCGCGCGGTTCGGCCTCGACATCGCCGTCGATCCCATCCCCGTTCGCCCCGGAGCACATTATATGATTGGCGGCGTCACCGTTGATGATCGCGGACGAACAAGCGTTCCTGGATTGTGGGCTGCGGGCGAAGTCACCAGCAGTGGTCTGCATGGTGCCAATCGTCTGGCAAGTAACAGTTTGCTGGAAGGCCTCGTCTTTGGAGCACATGCCGGTGAATCTGCTTCGCTGGCAGCTTGCGAAATATCAGACAGCATGCAGGCGATTCCCATCAATCATCCGGTGCAATCCAATGCACCCGATTTCGATATTGCCGACGTTCGCGCGTCGCTGAAGAGTCTGATGGGGCGATTGGTCGGTGTTCAACGCGACGCCATCGGCTTGCGCGAAGCTGCCGAACAAGTGGATTCGTTTTGTACGTACGTGATGAAACGCCAGTTCGCATCCGATACCGGATGGGAATTGCAAAACATGCTTGCTTGTGCCCAAATGATGACGCGATCGGCATTGTTCCGGCAGGAATCGCGCGGCGTGCATTTTCGCACGGACCACCCTCGACCCGACGATACGCACTGGCGCAGGCACCTGACGATCCGGATCGACGAAAAGCAGGGACAGCCTCAGTTATCCCCACTTTTTCCTCTTATTTGAGCATCGGTCAGGCTTCCCGGTTGCGGGAAATCATGGCCAGCGGTTATCACATCCAGTTCCAACGTCACACGTCACACATCCCATTGCAAGTCTCCCCGCGTCATGTCCGCTATAGAACTCGCTGCTCGCTTTCGGGAAATTCGCCACAAAGTCGAAGCCTCGGAGCGACTTACGCTTGACGATGGGATTTTCCTATATGAACCGTCGGTTTCGCTGCAAGAAGTTGGCCAGTTAGCTAATTTGGTCCGTGAGCGGCTCAATGGCAATGTCGGCTACTACAACATTAACACGCACCTAAACCCCACGAATGTTTGCGTTTATCGTTGCCGATTCTGTGCCTTTCGCAGCGATTTGCGAGACCCCAAGGGTTATGCGATGAGCGACGAGCAGATTCTTGCTCGCGGCCAAGAAGCAACCGACAGTGGTTGTACGGAGATGCATATCGTCGGCGGCTTGCATCATCAACGCCCCTACGCTTGGTATCGCGGAATTATCTCGATGTTGCACGAACATTACCCGCAGATTCACTTGAAAGCATGGACCGGTGTGGAAATTAACTGGTTTGAGTTTCAAACGAAAAAGAGCGTTCGCTGGGTGCTGGAGGACATGCGTGAAGCAGGCTTGGGCAGTTTGCCTGGCGGTGGAGCAGAAATCTTTCATCAAGAGGTTCGCGACCAACTTTGCGAGCACAAAGCAACCACGCATGCCTGGTTAAATATTCATCGCACCGCTCACCAAATTGGTTTGCGATCCAATTGCACGATGCTTTACGGACACATTGAGCAAGCGTTTCATCGCATCGATCATTTGATTCGTTTACGTGAATTGCAGGATGAAACCGGTGGCTTCCAAGTCTTCATCCCACTGGCGTTTCATCCTGAGAACACACAGTTGTCCAACATTAAAAAGCCTTCAGCACTGATGGATTTGCGGACCATGGCGATCAGTCGTTTGGTGCTTGACAATGTGCGTCACATCAAGGCCTATTGGATCATGCTCGGAATCGGCACAGCTCAAGCGGCACTGGGGTATGGTGCTGATGACATCGACGGCACGGTTAGGCACGAGTTGATTTATCATGATGCCGGTGCAACGACACCTGAGTGCCTCTCGGTCGAAAACATTCGCAACCTAATCAGCGAAGCAGGTCGCGAACCAGTAGAACGCGACACGTTATATCGCCGCGTCATTCGAGATGGGGCGAACCATGCAGTGGGACAAGCCGTTTAGTCGTTCGCGATTGGATCAGGGCTGGCATTTACTGTACCGACAGGCTGCCCCCTGCCAGCTTGCCTGGAATGGCGTGGACGGCTCACTCAGATTGCTTATGCGATAATCGGCATTAGTACTTCGCCGTGTACGTCGGTTAAGCGAAAGTCGCGACCGGCGTACCGATAGGTGAGTTGTTTGTGATCCAGGCCCATCAAGTGCAGGATGGTCGCGTGCAAATCATGGACGCTAGTCGGGTTGTCCTGAGCCGCAAACCCGAATTCGTCGGTACTTCCATGAACGGTGCCCCCTTTAATGCCACCACCGGCTAGACATACCGTAAATCCGTAGTGATTATGGTCACGTCCGAGTTTGGGTTGATTGCCACTGAGTTCGACGGATGGCGTTCGCCCGAATTCACCGCCCCAGATGACGAGCGTATCATCCAACATGCCTCGCTGCTTTAGATCCGTCAACAATGCTGCAATCGGTTGATCGATTTCGCCTGCTAGCTTGCGGTGGGCGGCTTCTATGTTTTCATGGTTGTCCCACGGTTGACCTGCTCCGTGCCACAACTGAACCATTCGTACACCGCGTTCTACCAGACGCCGCGCGATCAATGCTTGTCGACCATGAACGCCACTGCCGTAAAGATCGCGTGTGTGTTGTGACTCTTGATTAATATCGAATGCGTCAGTCGCCGCCGTCTGCATTCGAAACGCTAATTCGAAAGACTCGATTCGCGCATCAAGTCGTGGATCAAGACGCTCGTGACGATGCGAGTCATTGATTTTTTGGAGAAGCGCAAGCTGCTGTCGCTGAGTATCAAAATTTGCGTGTGGCGAATGAATGTTCTCGATCAGCCGTTCGACCGATGACTGTTGCGTATCAACATACGTTCCCTGCAGAGAGCCGGGCAGAAATGAGGACTGCCAGTTCTCGGCCCCTTTAATTGGCAGGCCGCCAGGACACATGGCGACGAACCCAGGTAGGCTTTCGTTTTCATTTCCCAAGCCATACGTGAGCCAGGAGCCAAGGCTTGGCCTGGATTGAATGGAGTCGCCACAATTCATCAACATCAGCGATGGTTCATGATTCGGCACTTGGGCGTACATCGAGCGAATGACGGCGACTTCGTCGATATGCTGCGCCGTCTTGTCAAACAACTCACTCACCTCGATGCCGCTTTGACCGTAGTGCCTAAATTTGAAAGGCGACGGAAACGCTGCTCCTGTTTTGCGTTCCGTGATACGCGTATTGGGAATCGGTTGACCAGCATATTTCTGTAAGGCTGGTTTCGGGTCAAACGTATCGACGTGCGAAGGACCACCATTGAGAAAGAAATGAATCACCCGCTTGGCTTTAGGCAAAAAGTGCGGTGTTAGCGTCGTCGCTGCTTGAACGGTTTTTTCCTTATCAAGCAAGCCAGCGAGCCCGAGCATACCGAACCCCACGCCCGATCGACGTAGTAATTCTCGACGCGAAAAGTCATTGTGCAGTGACATGGTTCGGTTTAATCCACAAACATGAATTCATTGGAAAGCATCAAAACTTGTGTTAGCTGTTGCCATCGATTAAGCAGCGTTTTAATTTCACCCGAAAAGTCGGCTTTCGCATCTGACACAAGCTGCTGATCAACAACGCCCGTGCCAGCCGGTTGCAACCGCGTCACAATCGGTGCCCATAGAAATTGGTCACTGTTTAAACCATTGCTAATGTCCACAATGAAATCAAGTGAATCGCCTTGCTTCATTTCGATTGCATGAATGGTAATTTGCTCGCTCGCATGCTGCAATGTCGTCGATGCCAGCAATCCTTGCCCACTATGACTTACAAAAGCACGAATGCCGTCACCAACATCAGGTTCATGCTGAAGGATCGAATCCAGCGAATACTCACCATCAAATGGGGCTGTCCAGCGGCGAACGATAGCATGTTCGAGATCATTCCCAGGATGACCGCCAGTCGCCGTGAGTTGTAGCCACCCCAGTCGCCCATCGGGAAATCCACTGCCTCCTTGCCAAGCATCGCCATTAAAATGGGGAAGCGGAGTGAATGATTTTAGCCGACCAGTATCGCTTACAAATTCACCGTACCCATAACTCCACATACTGGGGACCGGTGGCGGCACGATCAGTGCGTGTTCGGAATTCACAAATTCGATCGACAAGTTAAGTTCATCGGTTGTTGGTTGGCGTTGGTAGAGTGCTAAGTAAAGCTGGTTGACTCGTTTAGCCGGATCTTCGCTGCGTAACAAGGAAGCAAGTCGTGTCGCTCGTTCCGCGATGAATGGATGGTTCATCGCGAATAGAGCTTGCTGCGGTACGATGGTTTCATTGCGTTGCGGAATGGAGAGATCAGGATTCGCGAAATCAAACATTCGCAACACGGGAGAGACGCTCTCTCGATCAATGAACGCGTAAAGCGTACGACGCGAATTTTTGGTGTCGAACAACGGTTCGGGTTTGCCTCCCACTCGTGGATCTAATTCTCCACTTGCGAAAAGCCACGAATCGCGAGCCTCCTCGAAGCTCAAGCGATGTGCCGTCATGCGAGACAGTAAGCGATTGCCTGGGTCCAATTGTTGTGCCAAATCCGACGAATGCTTCGACGATTGTTGATAGGTCTTCGACAGCATGATCGTGCGATGAAGCTCTTTCATGCTCCATCCCGAATCGATAAATTGCTGCGACAGCCAATCGAGCAACTCGGGATGGCTCGGGGGTTCCGCGCGGTTACCAAAATCGCTCGGCGTAGGCACTAAACCGCGACCAAAGTGATGCATCCAAATCCGATTGACGATTACCCTTGGCGTTAATGGATTCGTTGGACTTGTCATTGCATTGGCAAGCTCCAATCGACCGCTACCATTTACGAATGGCAATTCATCCTTGCCACCGAGCGTTTCCAAGTAACGACGTGGCACCTCGCTGCCTTTTTTGAGCGGGTTCCCACGAATGAAAACGCGTGGATTCGTAAGACTCGATCGATCCACAAGAATGGTTGCAAAAGCCGGTGCATCGGGACGATCCATTATCCATCGATCGACTTCTCCTTGCAACTTCCACTGTTCATCAATGACATTGGTCGGAAAAAAGATTTCGATGTTGGCGATATGCTCATCCGGTACGTGACACGGCGACTCGCTACCATAAAGAACTTGGCGAAGACGCTCGTCCTCTGCGACAGGGAATGCCGTTGAACCGGGATTCATCGCGATCAGCTCTCGCCAACGTTTCTCTATTTCAGCGAACACAACGCCGTAACGGGCTGCTGAGGCACGTAATTCGCTCATCTCTTGCTGATCGAACCGTTGATGCCAGTCGGCGAAAACGGGAGGCGATTGGCGTTTGTCATTGGCCAAAAATGCTTGCCATCTTCGTACGACCACGGGGTTGATATCTGCCGCATCGACCACTTGGTTAAAGACTTCTTCGGGATATTTTTCAAGCTCCGTTTGCGCACAAAGGTATTGCTCAACTTTTGCTCGAACTCGCGCCGATTGCTCTTCGCGGCGAGTCGCCATGGTTTCACGGCGTTTGCTATCTCGTTGCTCGAACTCGTCTCTGAACGCCTTATCAGACATCGGTTCACAAGCGACAAGTTGTTCTGCGCTACTTTGAAACACTCCACACAGCGAGTAATAATCACGCGTCGAAATTGGGTCGTATTTGTGGTCATGACAACGTGCGCATGCGACGGTCAAGCCTAACACGCCGCGCGTAATGACGTCGATTCGATCGTCGAAGATATCATGCGTCACCCCAAGAAAACGCCTGCCAATCGTCAGGAAGCCCATCGCGGCAAGATCTGGCGAGCCAGCAGGCACAAGTTGATCGGCGGCGATCTGCAATCGTACAAACTGGTCGTAGGGCAAATCGCTATTGAGCGATCGTACGACCCAGTCACGATACGCAGTCGCATGGACCCATCGCTTTTCCTCACGCGCGTACACATATCCTTTCGTATCGGAATAACGCGCGACGTCGAGCCAATGGCGAGCCCAGTGCTCACCGTACTGCGGCGACGCTAACAACCGTTCGATCAATTGCGAATAGGCATCTTGATCGGGATTTTGCACGAATGCGTTTACCTCTTCCGCGCTTGGTGGCAAGCCGGTGAGATCAAAGGACGCCCGGCGAATCAACGTACGCCGATCCGCCGCGACACTGGGCTGGAAACCAGCTTCCTGGAGTCGCTTTAGTACCAAAATATCGATCGGCTGTTGGCTCCCTTGGTTGTCCCCGCTGTTGTTATTCTTGAGCAGCAACGGGTCAATACTCGCAATCGGTTGCAATGACCAAAGTGGTTTTTGATTTCGTGTTGCGATCGCTACGTCATCGCCACTTCGTGGATCGGACGCTCCTGACTGGATCCAACTCTCCAGATCCAAGATTTCACGGTCGGTAAGTTTCTTATCGGGCGGCATTTGCAGCTCCGCGTTCTCGTAACGAACCGCAGTCATCAGTAAACTAGTTTCAGGTGCTCCCGGTTGGATCGCAGCCCCACTATCGCCGCCGATTTGCCAGCCTGACCGCGAATCTAAACGCAGCCCACCTTTCTGCTTTTTCGCACCATGACAACCGATGCAGTGCTCCTCAAAGAGAGGGCGAATTCTCGCTTCAAAAAAAGAATGCGGGTCTTCAGCCAACGAACTACGAGTGAGAACACAAACATAGATTGCTGCGATGAATGAACGTCGGAAAGTTGAGATTGCGTTAATTTTTCACTCCAAGCCAACAACAAATTCTATTTGCATAAGGCGGCTTCGCCGCAACGTAGGATAGGCTTCCAGCCATTTTATACCTCACAACTTTTTCTTAGACCCCTGCCAGCTTGCCGCGTGGAATTAAGTAGCGGAACGGCGCGAGCCGTCCGGTGCCGTTTCGAAAAACCCGGCGAAACAC
>JAYVSE010000452.1:0-4787 GCA_043775635.1 Planctomycetaceae bacterium
GCTCCGCGAAAGAGCGCTCTTTCGCGGAGCGAAAGCCGACACTTATTGCCCGCACGATGCTTACCAGCGCTTTGGACATTTGCGGTTCGATAGAAGTGAACTGATGTATAGAGTCCTACGCAGCACCTGACAATATTCGTCCGATTACGGCTTCTCGTCCAACATCCCCTGAAGTTCCACGTGCAGGACCTGATATTCGAGCCAGATTCCAAACAGACCGGGACTTAGTTCCGCGCCCAATGGCAGGTTGTGTGGAACGAGCAGGCGAGCTTGATCAGCCGCTACTTTGGCCTGATCTAAGCGGCCCTCGCGGGCATCGATCAACGCGCGGAGTTGCCATTTTAACCCAATCCCCTCGTGTTTCCACGGACCGTCATCGGGACCATTGATTAAATGAAATGGGAGTGTTTGGTTAAGCATTGCGATCGCGTCATCGTACCGGCCGGCACGATAATGGGCCAGCGCGTTGATATGCGTCCGCTCACGGAACTCGGCCGCATTTCCCATCCACGCCCATCCTGCCATGGCGGTTGCGGGTAGAACGCCAGAATCGGGTGTTACGCTCACGAGCCGTATGGCCTGCGTGTCATCGACAGTCATTGCGCGCTGGCACCATTTCTGATATCCGGCCTTGTCGCCTGACAACCAGAGGAGACATCCTAATTCAAACCAGTCTTCGCCCGCGGACCGACTTTGGCTGACAAGCGCCAGATTCGCTGCGGCTGGGCCCCACTTGCGGCAGACCGCAAGTAACCAACCGCGATGCTGCAAATTCAATGCAATCCCCGGTGCCGGCCGTTGCCGCAGCGACGCGAGTCTTTTGGCCGTTTCTCGCTCGGCTGGCGGAATGGGAGCAGGAGCCAATTCGGTGATCTTGAGATACGAGCCTTTTTCCGGCAGCAGCTTCTCCCGATAAGCGGCCAGGCGACTCACTGCGCCGTCGCCGCTGGCAAGCGCCACCGCTTGGCACTGCACTTCGACCGCGCCGTCCCAATTGACTTGTCGTGCCCGTACTGCGGCCATCGCTTCCAAACAGGCGGCATCTTGCTGAGCGGTCAGGTCGCAGGCGCGTTCGGCAGCGGCCTCCGCGTTCGCCAATTCTTTATCGGTCCCAGGGCTGGTCGCATAAAACCAAGCCAGCAAGCGAAGTCCGTCAACATCATCGGGACGCAAATTCGAGGCCGCTTGCAAACCGTTTTCGACCTGCAATCTGCGCGTGACAGATGTGCTGCGTGCAGTCACCGAGCAGCCGTTACCGACATCCGCGAATGAATGGTGGAATTGGTGGAATGAGGAAAACGAAGTGTATTTGTCCCACGACAAGCCGCTCGTCACGAAGTTGCATCGACAATCGGTTTCCGTCATGGCTCCCCCTCCACCACCACCGATCTACGGATCAGGAGGCGGATCAAGTAGCGAAAAAAACGATCGAAAAAAAGATTGTCTCGCCGCCGGATCACTGATCTGGACAGCGCGTGGCTTCGCACCGGTTGAGCAGATAACGACCGGCGACTTGGTCTTGTCGCAGGATCCCGAAACAGGCGAACTCGTGTACAAGCCCGTGCTGACTTCAACGCTGAGGCCGCTCGGGCCTTTGGTCGAAATTCAAGTGGAAGGCGAAGTGTATCGGGCGAGCGGAGGTCATCCGTTTTGGGTCGTCGGTGAAGGTTGGGTCCGCGCTCGTCGACTAGACGGGGTTCATCCCTACGCCGTGAGGGATTTTTCCTCAGCAAAATGAACGGTTTTAGCGGTACGGCGCGAGCCGTCCGGTCTCGCGGAGGCTTGAGGCACCGGATGGCTCGCGCCATTCCGCTAAATTATCCTTCACGGCGTTGGGACAAGCCCCGCTCGCGGCGAGATTATGGAATTAAATCTGCGCAAAAGCTTTTTGCCCGCGTTAGCAAATTTTTAACAGCCCAGCGCAAGCCTAAACACCAGCGTTAATGGCTTGAATTGTCTGATTGGAGAGCGGCCAAATGGGCCAGGCCTTGGCGTCGAAGAACATTCCGATCACCTCGCCGTGACGAAAGAGCAACCACTTCTATAAATCTCATTTCGCGACCACGTTAAATCGGTTCGGTTTGCTTTTCTTTAGCTTTCCATTCGTAAAAACCTGATGCCGTCCGTCGTGTGCACCGCATTGTTACCCGCAATTTTGAGAGACCGTTGTCAGGTAGTCCATTGCAGCACAGCGTAGGCAATGTATCCGATGAGTATAGCCCTAGCCGCGATTGATAGCCTCGATTGATAGCCTCGACATCCGAAGGCGAGTAATCGTTCGGGTCACAGGAAAAGGAAGTTCACCACGCCAGTATCGCGAGCCGTTCAGACCATCGTTACGACGTTTGGTTTCGAGAGTGGCCGCATGTAGCCGGCTTTTTTACTTGTTCGTGTCCATCCGGATTAGAATGGCCATAACTATCTAGGTTCTCAGCGGTCCTGAACTTTTTCCATTCCTTGTTAAGTTGTTTTAGTTCACCTTCGGTGATCAGGTCAATTTTCTTGACTGCGAACAAAAGCGACCGTGGCGAAATAGGTGGCAAGGTCAGCACTTGTTGTCTGCCACAATTTCGGCACTTCAACATCGGCCCTCGGATTCCTCGGTATCCCCAAATCGATGATCGTAGTGCCGTCATTTCTTCGCAAAAAACAACAACTCGGTACCAGTTCAGTTCGTCGCCCCAGAAAATTCTTAGTTGAGTCAGCATTTCCGGAAACCATGCTCTTTGCGCGTCGCCCGATGGCATTGAATGTGTATCCTTTCAAGTCGTAACGTTGGCGATCAGCGAGTCCGACAGGTCCGCTGAATCTATCGAGTGAGCATCTGTGACGATTCGTTATAAATTGGTCTTGCCAATCCGCTGTCATACAGAATCGATCGCCTCGAACGAAAGTAGTATATCGTTGATCGCCGCACCTTCCAAAGCCGATCCACGTGCAATCTCAAAGAACCGGTTTTTCTTTTTGGCCTTGCTTCCCATTGCCCTCGGCAATGTTCAACGGGATCGATTGAGCAACACGTAAACCATGGTCTCGAGCATGACGTTTTGGGCCATTCAGCAATTTCGCCTGTCGGTACGTTGTCGCGACCTATTCAATTCCGAGTCGATAAATATGAATTCGTTCATGGTCGAAGATTGGTTCGGTCAGCTTTGCGGACGGCTGGAGACTTGGGTGGAGCGCTTTGTTCGCCTACCGTTTCGGAGATAGCAAAAAGGATGAAGTCGTTGACAAGAGTTGGATGCGTCAGTGAAATCACGTGTCCGCCGCCAGCGATGACGGCGTCTGGCTTCGTATAACGCAGCGGCAGCACGTAGTCACGATCGCCATGGACCTGAAACACAGGGCAATCGACTGTCGGCGTGGAATTCCAGTCTAGTATCCGCGCGAGCGACCATTTGAAGACCGCTGGATCAGCGCTGCGAAATTGACGGGCGAGTCCGCACAAATGTGGAAAGTAATGTCGCGTGAGCATGGACGCGATCGGAACACAACACACTTGCAAGAATCGAACGGGTATAAGTGGAATCAGCGGTTTCAATGGTCGGCAAATCCGCGAAACACGTGAAAGTTCTTCGGGCGACCGAACGCTGCCAATCAGAACTACGGCCCGTGGGCGTAAGCGTTGTGCAACGTGCAGTGCAATGATCCCACCGAAAGATGCACCACCAATGATAGCGTCATCTTGTGATCTCAAGTTGTCAGCGAGACGTCCACAATAGGTTTCTAGCGTATCGTTCGGATTCGGAGGTAGCCATTCGGGAACGATGAGTCGCGGAAAGGCAAGCTTCTGCGGACTGAATACGTTCGCATCAGCAGCCAACCCAGAAAATAAAATCAGTGGCGCTTGGCCACGTGCCGCATCTCGGGCATCGGCCAGCGTTGCCCCATTTCCTACGGTCGTTTGGTGGAGCTCGAAGCCAGTCACAATTTGGGCAGTCCATTTGGCTCGGATATTGTCACCGGTCACCGAGCCAAGAAAGTTATTTGTTTATTCGTGAAGCCGCGCAAGTCGGGCTCCGGTGCACGGGAACGTTCAAGTAAGCCGCTAGCGCGGCGGGTGGGTGCCGGCCGTGCTTTTGGCAATGCTTTGAAGCATCCTGGCAGGAGGAGCTGTTCGCTGTGAACAGCTTCAAGCGTAAAACTCCTCCTGCACTAGGAAAATCCAATTTCCAATTCTAGCTCAAATCCTCAGCCCAATCCACGGGGCCACTTCTTTCCCTGCTCATTACGCCAACGCATAGCCGAAGATCTGCAGTTGACCGGCAAGGCGAAACGCACTCAAAACGGCTATCTCCGCGCCGTTCGGCAATTGTCGGACTTCGCCCAGTGCAGTCCCGACAAGGTCACCGAGACACAAGTGCGACAGTTCTTCCTGCACCTCAAAAACGAACGTAAATTTGCTTACGGATCGCTCCGCGTTGCACTCTCGGGCGTCAAGTTCTTCTCCTCCGTTACCTGCAAACGTGATTGGGAGATCTTCAAGATGTTGAAGCTGCAAAACATCAACGCGCTGCCCGAAGTGCTGACCATCGACCAAGTTCACCGACTCGTCGCGGCCACCACCACACAACGGATGTTCGTATTCTTCTGGACCGTCTATTCATTGGGACTCAGGCTCAATGAAGGCTTGCATCTCCAAGTCGGTGACATCGATGCTGCTCGTGGACTCGTGCATATACATCGTCGCAAGGGAGCAAAGGATCGGTACATTCCATTGCCGCTGACGACGCTCATGTTGCTTCGCGCCTACTGGGCAACTCATCGCCATCCGAAGTTGCTGTTTC
>JAYVSE010000453.1:0-9449 GCA_043775635.1 Planctomycetaceae bacterium
ATCCGTCCGAGCAATCGTCCGTCCGAGCAATCATCCGTCCGAGCAATCGTCCGTCCGAGCAATCATTAAGTCCGAGCAATCATTAAGTCCGAGCAATCAATTAAACGGGCCTGGATGTCAGGCGTTGGAGTCTGGCGCCGACGAACGTCACCGATCACCGGGAACGCGCGGGAAATTTACCATGTCAAAAACGCTAGCTCGCGTTCTCCGGTGGATCGGATTGTTCGTCGGAGCTATGGTTGAAAAACGACTTCACGGTGAAATTTTAGGTAAACCGCAGTATTTCTATGCGGCGCGCGTCGAAGGTGCGCATTGTCAACCGAAAGCACTACACGATCCCGCTTACAAAGTTTTGATGAAATCATGATTGATCCATTTGCGTCGAAGGATACATAGCCGCAGTCAAAAAGACAGTCAAGACTTGCCACTAATGGTAATCCGTTATACGGGTCAAGCCGTTCTTCGTTAGTTGAATCTCGCCACGGTCTAATGTGCGATGCCCGAATAACTTGTTGTGTCTTTACACCCGTTACAGCGCACAGATAATCCCAATGTTGAAGTACTTTGGAACGGAAAGCACCTTGGCCTAATCGTGCATCGACGAGCTGTTCTTTCGTAGTTTCGGCGATAATTATTACACGTGGAAGTATCCCCACCGGTTTGGACTTCGCTGAAAAAGGCTGGCCGCTAATCAGTTCATCCACGCTTATCTCACCTATGATCTCCGCATAGGTTAATCCGCCATCCTCGGCGACGTTTCCAATTCGGCGAAGAATATTGTCATCGAAAGAGTCAATCGTCCCGTTGTCGTTGAAATTGACGACAACGGCAAACCCTTCGGCTCCTTGCGTGATCGCATTAAGATGACCTAAACGTTCTTTATGACCACCTGATTTTCTCCAATCAGGGTCGTAGACAGTCACCCATTCTTTGCCATCCCCATATTCATCGATCGACCCACTACTAACTCGCAAGTATACGCGGTTGGTCTTCTCATCGAATGCTCCCCATGACTGCCGAGGATTATGCAATGGCGCGTTAAGTCGGTTTGCAAAGAAGGCATTGATCTTCATGTAATCATTACTTCACTCGACGAACGATTAATTCTTCACGGGTCACCCCTACGTTAAATGATTTTTGACCCCTAGTCAACGATGGCGAATCCGTTTTCTGACCCGACTCAACCGTTGTGAAAAGTTTTTTGGACCCGGGTCATTGTAGCCCCTACTGAACCACCTGAAAAAACATTTTTATTTTTTAGAAATTTGTCTTGATGGTGTACGGAAAGGCATGTAGAACATCCGTATCAACCGCAAGCTTTAGTCTAGGAGTTTCGCATGTCCATTTCGGAGTTTCATCAGCGACTTGGTCGATCCCAGGCTTATCCCAATGATTTGCGTTGGATGCCGCGATGGTTGGAGCAGTTCGAAGTCAAAGCCAAAAAGTCTGTCGACGGAAAACTGGACGTGACTGATGAAAGCGTGCTTCAATTTCTGCAGAATTTGCGTGATTTGGGTGCTCCAGCGTGGCAACGATTACAAGCCGCGAGGTCGTTAGAGTGGTATCAAACTCTGGTGCTCGACCGAGCGGACGTGAATTTCCAAACCTACAAGCAGAAACTTGGTGAACTTGCCGAGCGAGAGCGTCGTGCGGGTACAGCGAGTGATGGAACAGCGAGTGATGGTGGAATTCCTGGCGAAGGCCAGCCCGGCAACATCGATCCAAACGACCCAAAGCCGGTTCGTGAACTGCGAGCTTTAATGCGTACGCTGCACCATCCTCGGTCGACAGAGGATACCTACGCAAACTGGATCGATCGATTTATACGACATTTGGACGACGCGCGACTGGAGAACTATGGTGAGGCGGACATCGGTGGATTTTTGACAGACTTGGCAGTTACGGGAGAGGTTGCGGCATCAACGCAGAATCAAGCCCTTTCCGCTCTTTTGTTTTATTATGGCAAGGTAGTCGGGCGTGATCTTAAGTTTATTCAGCGAATACGTGCGAAAGCAAGCCAATACCGACCTGTAGTCCTCAGTAAACGTGAAGTGGCTGAGTTAGGTGGTTTTATGCGTGGTGTCACTGCCACGATGTTTCGATTGTTGTACGGAAGTGGAATGAGGCATCGCGAATGCAGGTGCTTAAGAATCAAGGATATCTGTTTTGATACGGGGCACATTTTGGTTCGAAACGGCAAGGGACAACAGGATCGCGTGACCGTGCTGCCGCAGTCGATTGTAGATTTGTTGCGAAAGCAAATTTCAATGGTGGCGTCGGTCCATCGCGATGATTTACAGGACGGGAACGGAAGCGTTTATCTGCCGTATGCGTTGCACCGAAAATACCCGCACGCGGAGCGTGATCTTGGTTGGCAATACGTGTTTCCATCGCGGCAATTGTCGAAAGATCCTCGAAGCGGTGCATGGCGTCGGCATCATGTCCATGAATCTACTTTTGCCGACGCGATGCGACGAGCTCTGGTTCGAACGTCGATTACTAAGCCCGCGACTCCACATGTGCTGCGACATTCCTTTGCCACACACATGTTGGAAAACGGTTCAGACATTCGGACGGTGCAGGAGTTGTTGGGGCACAAGGACGTAAAAACAACCATGATTTATACCCACGTGATGAATCGACCGGGTTTAGCAGTAACAAGCCCGCTGGATTCGATGGCTTTCTAGTGGAAAGCCAACTAAGCATCGTGCGGTCTTTTAACTATTAATGTCGTCTTTCGCTTTGCCAAAGAATGGAAGCGCGTTCTTTCGCAGAGCGAAAGGCGACACTGCAGACAGTTAGTCCTAAGTTCGAGTTTTACACTTTTCGAGCGGCGAGGCCGCGCATTGTAGAACAATTGTCCTCAATTGTTCCGTGGGCGCGCTCAATCCAGGCAGTCGCGATAGCGACGGTAGCCCTTAGCCCACGGCGTAAGCCGTGGGAGAAAAAGTCGCCATGTACTCCTGAGTCGCGATGGCGACGGCAGGATCGTTCGGCGACTTGAATTTGAAGGAAGTGATGCAAATCATTCGAACATCACGCGAATTCCCTTGAGTTCCGTCGCGCTGAATTGAAACACCGAACGATGGCGGCCATGCCGGTATTTGCTGCCGTCGCTACCGCGACTCAGGCGTGCGTGAGGGCTTGTTTTCCCACGGCTTACGCCGTGGGCTAAGTGCCGCCGTCGCTATCGCGACTCACGAAACTACGGATACTTATTTGTCGCACGATGCTTATGAACGGGGCTTGTTATGAACGGGGCTTGCCTGGTGACGCTTCACCGCTAAGCCAACTGCGGACCGTGGTGACCGCGCGAATGCGATCCTCCGGCTTACTTTTCAAGTGGCCCACGCCATCAATGAGGAAACCGAGCTTGGGATGTAATTCACCTTTGGGCATGCCGAGGTCTGAAAGCGGAACTTTATGGATCACGGCGATGGCGGCCAGCGCCGTATCGCCGATGGTTACTTCGATCGGTTCTTCACCAATGGTAATGAACTGACGTGTTACCGCGATTCGTTGATCATCAAGGAACTTACCGATTGTTTTTGCATCTTCTACGGTCCCAAATCTCGCGATCGCTTGCATCGCCGTTTGCAGCGTTTCAACGTCGGTTGTTTCGTTGAGTGTTCGCAGGCTAAGCACCAAGGCCGCCGATAAATCCCATTGCATCGCGTTCCAGATGACTTCACTGCGGAATTCAAATTGACTCCGCGAGACCCATTGATTGAGCAGTTTTTCCATCGGAGCCCAGAGCAACGCATCTTTCCGCAGGTCCGACATCTGGGTTCGCAAAACGGACAGAAGTGTCCGTTCATAGCCACCCGTCATCGTCACCCCTGGATCGGCCAGCGGCAACAAGAGTGCAACACCATCAGCCAAAGTCGGGAACACGTGGTTCTGAAACATATTTCTTTGAACCAACAGCGCGGTTTGATCAGCAGCAACCGTGCGTTCCCGGGTCGTTTTATCCAAGGACGCGATCAAATCGGGATGCACCCGGACAATCTGAATAAACAGCTCTCTGATCGCAGCAGAGTCACCGAGAGTGGCCTCGACCGTCTGCCAGCCATCGAACATGATTCCGTCGTCGTGCCCGCTTAAAAAACGAGTTACCTTAGATTCAAAATTTCCGCTGGTTAACTGCCCCAATGTTGCTTTGGATCGCAACACCCGTTCCGCATCGCCACCGTCTTTGATGGCTTTTCTTAAGAACGGTGCCATCGGCATTCCGATTCGAAGTATCTCACCTGTGGCTTGCTCGCGTTCGGCATACGTCGATGCACCAAGCTGAGTCACCAGGATTTCAAAATCAGAATCAGCAGATTCGGCTTCGTCGGGGGGGATCGCGAGGGCTGCGTCCTCGGTCGCACGCACCTCGGTCGCAGGCACCTCTGTCGCGGGCACCTCCGTCGCGGGCACCTCCGTCACAGGCAACCCGCTTTGCGCCAAAACGGCGGTGCTGCCGAAAAACCACAAACAAATCAAGGATTTTCCGAATGCAATCGCAGCGACACGGGAAATGTCGACGCGAAAAACCGCTAAATGTCGTTTCAATTGCACTGTTGTCACCAAACAACTCCTAAGATCGTCGATTGTTTCGGTTGCCACCGGACCTGTATCCAGGTATTCTAACGTGAAGTTACAGGGATTTGCGGCCGCTTGCAGCCTACAACTGCTAAAAAGCCTCCGACCCCGATCGGTCAATGCACGCTAAGATCATTACGCCTGTACACGATTGTACAAGCGAGGAACTTTCTTGACCAATTCGGATTTGTCGTGAAATCTGGGCGTTGCCGCCATTCCTGAGGACCCTGGCCACCGGGCCACAAGTTACTCCCTTACTACCGTTCATGGTATTGATCGTTATGGCAACGGATATCACGCCCGAAAAAACAGTTTCGTCGAATCAGTCACCGCTGCACTCCAGCCATTCGGCTCGCCCGCAAGGCATGTCGACACAGGCGGTTCATGCGGGAGAGCTACGTCAAAAAGCGGAAGGCGCGATCTCGACACCGATGTACTGTGCATCGACATTTACCTTTGAATCCACGTGTGCTCTGTTGCGATTCGTGGAGGGAGAAGATGAACGAGAGGAGTATGGTCGCTATGGCAACCCGAACGAACGATCGGTCGAACGTAAACTAGCGGCGCTCGAAGGCGCTGAGAGTGCAATCGTGTACAGCAGTGGCATGGCGGCCATTGTCGGCTTGCTGATGTCAAAGCTCTCTGCGGGCGACGAAATCATTTTTTTTGATCAGTGTTATCATCGCAGTCGTGAATTCTGCTCAAAGCACTTGGCGCGTTTTGGCGTTGTCACTCATCAGGTAAAGACCAGTGACTTTGCCGCGATGGAAGCGGCGATCAACGAACGAACCAAAATGTTGGTCAGTGAATCGCCGACCAATCCGCATCTCACATCAATCGACCTGGAACAGTTCGCAGCCGTTGGCAAGGCACATGGCGTCGAAACGCTGATCGATGCGACACTGGCCACTCCGTTTAACGTCCGGCCTATCGAATTCGGTATCGACTATGTGCTTCACAGTGCGACGAAGTATCTCGGCGGGCACAATGACTTGTTGGCCGGAGTGATCTGCGGTTCTACCGAACAGTTGGAAAGCGTTCGCAACCTTCGCGGGATTCTCGGAAGTGTCAATTCACCTCACAATCTCTATCTCCTCGAACGTGGCCTGAAGACTTTCGCATTGCGGATGGAACGGCACAACGAAAACGGCATGCGCGTCGCCGAGTTTTTAGCATCACACCAAAGAGTAGAACGAGTTTACTATCCAGGCTTAGCCTCCCATCCATCGCATAAAATTGCCGCAGCGCAAATGCGCGGCTTCGGTGGACTGATTACCTTCACGGTCCGCGATGCCGATTGGAAGGAAACATCACGAGTCGTTGATTCGACACAGATTGCTCGAATCGCGCCGAGTCTCGGCGGCGTCGAATCGCTCATCGAGCAGCCACTTGTGATGAGCTACTACAATTGCACACCCGAAGATCGCCTGCGGTTTGGGATCAGCGACAACATGATCCGCTTGTCCTGTGGCATCGAGAACGCTGAAGATTTGATCGCTGACCTAGATCGAGCACTCGCACAATGACGCCAGACAACCCATCGTTTCGAACTCGCGCCATTCATATCGGTAACGAAGTCGATCCTGCGACCGGTGCCGTCGTGCCGCCGATTCACTTTGCTTCCACGTTCCGCCAGCCCGGTGCCGGAGTTTGGGGTGAATTTGATTACTCGCGCAGTGGTAACCCCACACGTAGCGCGTTGCAACGGACGCTCGCTTCGCTCGAAGGCGGTGTCGGCTCGCTCGCTTTTACTACTGGAATGGCGGCGATTCATTGCGTCACGATGTTGCTCTCGCCAGGTGATATGATCCTGGCTGGCAGCGATATCTACGGCGGTGCGTACCGTTTGTTTCATAAGATTTGTGATCGCGCGGGGATCGGCGTCACGCTGGTCGACTTCACTGATGTCGATGCCATCGCCGCCGCGATCCGTCCTGAGACGAAGCTGCTGTGGGGTGAAACGATCGGCAATCCACAGATGTCGATACTGGACTTACCAAAAATTTCGCGGCTGGCGGCAGACGTGGGTATTTTGTTCGGCGTTGACAATACATTTGGAACCCCTGCGTTACTTCGTCCGCTTGAACATGGTGTCAACATCGTCATGCACTCGGCCACCAAGTACCTAGGCGGTCATAGCGATTGTCTCGGTGGAACCTTGGCAGTCGCAGACAAGGCTCTTTTTGATCAGCTTTACTTTATTCAAAATGCGACGGGTGCTGTTCTTGATCCAATGTCTTGTTTCTTGCTGTCTCGCGGCATTAAAACGCTTGACGTACGGATTCGAGCACAATCAGAAACGGCGATGCGATTGGCGCTATGGTTGCAAGCACACCCACGAGTTTCACGAGTGCTCTATCCGGGGCTTGAACATCATCCTGGCCATTCGCTCTCGCTGCAATTGATGGGCGATCATTTCGGTGGTGTGTTGACGTTTGAATTTGATGGCAACAAGGCACAGACGGCGACGGTTTGTGAGTCAACGAAACTATTTTGTTTGGCTGTCAGCCTCGGTGCGGTTGAGTCGCTGATTGAGCAACCGGCAACGATGTCCCATGCCAGTTACGCGGCGGCTGATCGCGCGAGATTTGGGATCACCGACGGATTGATTCGGCTGAGCGTGGGGCTGGAATCATTCGAAGATCTTCGCGACGACTTGCAGCATGCAATCGAAGCCGCAACCGCGAATTAGGCAACCAACGCGACTTCGAAAAATTCAGAAAATCGTGCTAACGGCTGTTTGCAACCCGTTGTCTGGGGTGGTAGAAGTACTTCAGCCCCGGCATGGATGCTTCGTTGGAACCAGCTCTTCACTTACAACCGGTGGATCAGATCATGCGTCTTCCAAGCTTTTTGCGTCGCGGTGAGAATCGAACTAAAAAGCGTCGCGATCTTGAACGACGGATTTCTCTCGAACGTCTCGAACTGCGCCAAATGCTGAGCGCTAATAACCAACCACCCACCGTGAGTTGGGGGAATGGGGGGGGGTATTGCGCTGAGTGATGGTCAGTCGCATTATTTTTCAGCTAGCGAATTGGGCTACCACGATGCGGATGGTGACTCACTGGACCACATCACCATCTTGTCGCTGCCAACGCAAGGTTCGCTGTCACTGTACAGTTACTATCCCGTGACCAGTGGCCAATCCATCGACGCGTATGCACTCAACTCCGGCTACTTGGTTTACACCCCCAATTCGAATGCACCGGCGTCGTACACAACGACATTTGCCTTCAGCGTCAATGATGGTCAAAACAACAGCCTGCCCGCTACGTTGACGCTCAATGTCGGCGTCACACCCAATAGGCCACCGACGATCGCTGGCAGTGTTCACTCATTGCCCTCCACCAGTTCCAAGACGATCACGACCGCAGACCTCGGTTACGCAGACGCTGACGGCAATCAGTTGCAATCGATCACCGTCACCGCGCTACCGTCCACCGGAACGCTACTGAATTACGGTTACCCGGTATCAGTCGGTTCGACCATTGACGCCTACCAGTTTTCCTATGGCACGATTGTTTATCAACCGAGCACGACTGCCACCGCCTCCTATGCGGATACGATTTCGTTTACCGCTAGTGACGGCACCGTATCAAGCTCACCTGCCACTCTTGGCTTCAATGTTTCGGTCACACCCAACGCCGCACCGCTTGTCACGGGCAGCGTTGTTGCCGTTGCATCCGGTACGAGCAAAACGCTGACGCTTGGCAATCTCGGCTACTCCGATCCCGAAGGAGATTTGCTTCAATCGATCACCATCACAGCGCTGCCAACCACCGGAACGCTCACGCTTTATGGCTACCCAATCACCGTCGGTACGAACATTACACCTCAGTACCTCGAATACGGTTACCTCGCCTACGCACCCGATGCCAACAACCACTCGGCGCACACCACGGCATTTTCGTTCACGGCAACCGATGGCCATCATGCAAGCACGCCTAGCACAATCACGCTCAACGTTGGCGGAAGCACTAACGCCGCACCGGTAACGGCGAATCTTGCGCTGGCCGTTCCCGAAACTGGCACGTTCACGCTCACGGCTGGAAACTTCGCCTTCAGCGACACTGACGGCGACCATTTGGACCACATCACCATCTTGTCGCTACCGTCTCAAGGCACGTTGTCCCTTGGCGGCTACCCTGTGACAAACGGCCAATCCATCGATTCGTATGCACTCACCAGTGCCTACGTGGTCTACATACCAAACTCGATTGCCCCTGCATCGTACTCCACGTCTTTCGCCTTCACCGTCAGATGGCGTACCGCTGGCAGAAGTGACGGGCGACCACCTGCATCGTACTCCACGTCTTTCGCCTTCACCGTCAGCGACGGACAAGTCAACAGCCCGCCCGCTTCGCTGACGCTCAATATCACCATCACACCCAACACACCACCGACCGTCACTGGCGCGGTGTACTCATTGCCCTCGACCGGTTCAAAAACGATCTCGACCGCTGACCTCGGTTACTCAGACGCCGACGGCGATCAGTTGCAATTGATTGCGATCACGGTGCTACCGACATCCGGAACACTGCTTCGCTCCGGCTATCCAGTGGCCTTGGGCGCGACCATCAATGCCTATGAATTCTCCTACGGTTCGGTCGTCTATCAACCCGACACGACCGCGACCGCATCCTACGTCGATACGTTTTCATTCACCGCCAGTGATGGCGAAACACCGAGTGCACCTGCCGCATTTGTGTTCAACGTTGCGGTCACGCCAAACGCCGCACTGTCTGTCACCGGCAGTGTTGTTACTGTACCAACAGGCTCGAGCAAAACGCTCACTCTGAGCAATCTCGGTTACGCCGATCCCGAAGGAGACTTGCTACAATCAATCACGATCACGGCCCTAC
>JAYVSE010000454.1:0-4487 GCA_043775635.1 Planctomycetaceae bacterium
TAAACCGCGTGGGCAACGCCCCGCGCGAGGCTCGCGGCCCGTTGGGCACGCGGTTTAACGATTCTTTCAAGCGATATCAATTAGTTCTCGGACCACTAGTGCCACGCTGCGGGCGAGAAGAAGCAGGCTTTTAAGCGTTGACAGCTCAGAAACGCAACCGCCAGCGAGAAGCGTTGCACTGGCGAGAGAGTGGAGCCATTGTCTCAATGGCTCAAGAAGCTACCCGGAAACGATTGGGACAATCGCTTCACACTGGGCTTACCAAATGTACTGGGCTTACCAAGTGTACTGGGCTTACCAAATGTACTCGGCACCGAGCGAAACGCCTTGAATCGTCAATCGACTGGTGGCGATCGGGTTGACGGGGACCGCACCCGCACTGAACAGATTTATCGCGGGGCTGGTGTCAAATCCGAAAGCAACGTCGTCAACACCGAGCAGGTAATATTGCGATTTCAACGTCCACGAATGGCTGATGCGATACAGCATGGTAGCCTCAAATTCACCCATTACGGTTGACTTCTTCGCTCCATCTTCAATCCGCAATTGGCCTGGAGTGGCACCCGGACCAGCCGAGTTGGCAAAGACGTTTGAATGGCGATCTATGTTGTTGTCCAGCCAGGCACCCTTGACCCCAGCACCTAAATTCACACCTGCAATTACATTCCACCACAAATCAAACCCGCCTTGGACTCCAAACATTTTGTTATCAACACCGTTGTTGAAGTTCAGGAATCTGGTGTTAGCGGGAGCGCCGATCGTCGAATAGCCAAAATCATCGTCAAATCGCAGGTATCGAAGACCAGCTAGCCACGAACCTTGGAAGCGGCAATATTGCTCAACCGTTCGGCGGCGATAGTTGAACTCAACACTATGGAACGTGCTGAATGACGTAACCGTTTGGCTAAGCGATCGGTCGGAATCATCAAATCCATTGTTCGGAGCGGTGCCAAATCCACTTAGGAATGAAAACAGCGTTGGCGTTGCACTGGTCGCTGTCGCTGATTGACCCCATTCCTGTCCACCAAGGTAGGTGGCCTCAATATTGCCGCCGGCACCGAAAATAAATGCAGCAGAAATTCTCGCCCCAGCCTTCAAACGGTCATCGTCCGCGTTATTTGCTCTCAAAACCGGCGTTCCGTTGATCCCCTGGGTTGTTAAGACCTGATTGGAAGTTCCCCGAGAGTGGTTAAGCGCCATCACGTCGACTGACAAATCGTACCACCGTTGAGCACAAATCCCCGCGTCGCGGTAGGGCAGCAGGGCTCGCAACCCAGCTAATAGGTAGCCGCGTCCAATCGACTGGCAAACGCTACAGCCGGCGCCTCGACAAAACAAACAGCCATACCTGAGGTTGGTTAGGCCACCGCAGGAAGGACACCCTTCCATGCCACAGCCACCGCAACCGCCAGCGTTGCCGCTGCATGAATTGCAACCGCACGAATTGCCGCCACCTTGGCCGCATTCTGGACATTCACCCAAGTCACATTCACCCATGCCACAGCCACCCATGCCACAACTGCCATCGCAGCCAGCGTTGCCGCAACCGCCGTCACAGGATTGCATTCGCGAGGCAATTGGCCCGCCGTTGCCAAAAAAGCTCGCCTGTTCTACGGACGAAAAATATGCCTCTGGAGAAGGCATTCCCGCAGGAGTGACGAAGCCGCTGGCATTGTAGTCGGCCTCATACCCAGCCGTCGCGACTTGCGCCTGAACGACCTGGGGACAGGTGACGGTTTGCGTCGACACAAGCGTGATCATGGCCAAAAACGCGGTACGCGTCATTGTACCGATCTTAACGCCAAAGGTTGGCCAAACCGGTCCGGCCGGAATCATTGGTCGCGTCGTGCTGATAGTTTGATCGTGCATCACAAGCGTCTCCGCGGCCTTGCCGCCGCCCTTCATGAAGGCCCAATGGATAGGGTGGGGACGGCGAGTCGGACGCATCGGGTGACACGATCGATTCGTTGCATAAACCCGACAATCGTCGCATCTTTAAGACGCGCCGATCGACCGATTCGTGCAACCGCGAGGCAATCGGGACCGTTGAGTCCGAACCACGCCGCTTCCCCCCTGGCATTTTTTTACAAAGCTATCGTTTGAACGCAAAAAAACCGCTCAATCGCATTTCTCGCCCATTTGGCGAGAGCCACCGCGATGATCATTTCGGACCCATAGCCCGAGACGATACATTGAGCACCTTTATTACGATCCGAACAATCGCTTCCGTCGGAGTTATCGGCACAATCGGCGCCCAGGTTTGGTTAATCAGGAGCGGACAAGCAGGAAAAGTTTTTCGGTTCTGACGATTGGTCGCAACCTGCCCCCAAAGTTCGCTTCCCTTCCGCTAAGCTAACACCCGTGAATATTCCACCTGATCAACTAGACGAAGCCCTCAGACGCGTCCAACAAGGGCTGATGCAGCCAAATGAGGCCGCAAAATGGTTGCTTGACCTGTCGACAACCAAAATCTCATCCTATTTCCCCCAACCTTCCCGATCGCAACCAAGCGAGTCGTCTCAAGTTGAATCAAGGCAACCAATCACGATCGCGGATTTGTTAGACAAACTCGGTCCGCCCCCCGATGAAATCCAACGAGATTGGGACGAACAGCTCGCCGCGATAGCATTCGAATTTGAGCGATCAACAGGGCGAGCGTTCCCGGAAGTCAGCATCCACGACATTCTTGTCGACTCCAACAATGACTTATCGCTTTCTTCTGCGCTGACGTTAAATGTCGCTCCCACAGTTAGACCGGTAGCCAACCATTCGAATCAGGACGACGTCTTGAACGTGTCGGCGGAGATCAAGGCAGGCAAGCCTCCGACGAGTAAACACGAACCTAAGCGTAAAAAAACATCCCAACGGAAAACGCCCAATCTGCTTGCTAAACACCGATGGCTCCAGCCGACTGCTTTCGTACTTGGCGCGGTGCTAACGCTTGGTTTGACATTCTATTTCTTAACTCCATCAGAAGAATCGAAGCCAGTCGAGATCACCGCCAGGACTGACTCCATTTTTTCACCCAAAAACAGCAGCAGTAGCAGTAAGACAATTTCTCGTCCTGCTATTCGCGAGACAGCTCCTGCGATGTCAACCTTGCTGGAGCTTGCAGATGAATCCGCGTTGATGACACCCGGCACTGAGGCCGCGTCAACAGCGCCGGTTCAACAACCAATGCCGTCGAAAACGATGCTGGGCCTAGATTCATTCGCTGGCGGAAACTGGGGCTCAGGGACTGATCTCTTGCCGACCGCAGACTTTGGCACCGCGATCGCTGAAGCTGACACCGCTATTACTGAAGCTGACACCGCAGATTCGCGACCCGACGATGATGAATTGGCAGATGACATCACGATGGCGCAGGCTGACCATATCGATGACGCTCCTGATTCGCCGACCAGTCGCGCCAGTGGCGTCACATCAATCGAACTGCCTTCAATACCAACGCGTTCGACGGCTGATGATGAGATTGAACTTGTATCAATCGCGGAACTTTCCGTGGACAAAATTGAACTGTTGTTTCCTGCCGAACTTGGGCTATCACTCGCCAGCGACAACGGAAGCTGGGTTGTGCACGACAACAAGGACAAAGCTAAATTGGCAACGTTTGTCGCGGGAGAAAACAACTTGCAGTTTCGCTGGACTGCGCTGGCTGCAACACGTCCCGTCGCGAAACTGACGACATCTGCGATGCTCAATTTAGCACTTCGCGATGGGACCGCGCGTCCTCTGTTTTTACGGCCCGAGGTCAAGGCCGAAGCTTGGCCGATCGACTTAACAACGGGTGATGCAAAATCCGCATGGCCAATTTCAACGTCACCGCCCACAGGCACGGCAAAGCTTAACGTCGCGTTTCATGTACCGGAAACAGTGGTTCAGACTTGGGTTCAGCCTCATGACCCCGCACAATTTCGGCGGAGTCAGTCGCTTGTCGAGTTCTCGCTCGCCAACGACTCGAAGGTTGCGATTCGATCCCGCTTAGAACTTAAGACCGGAACACGTATTACCTTGCGAATGCGACATGCGGCGCAACTCGACCCCTCATTTCCGTGGCAAATGATTTCGACGACCAGGGTCCTTGCCGCCATTGAACAGGTCACCAACCAATCAACTCTGGCGTTAGCAGAACAGGATCGGATCAAAGCAATCTATAATCAAGCGAGCAGTGCTGAGAAAAAATTTCTCGTGCCTCACCGCGACTCGATTGACACCGTTGTCTTGCGGCTTCGCGACCTTAGCAAACGGCTTACGAAATACGATCAACTGTTATCGCAACTTGATCACGTAGCACACATGACGCTTCATCTTGATGTCGCCTGGCCAGACCCCGCACCACTCGCCCATCAAGTAATATTTGCGATGAATGCACCGCCGAATTCGAGCCCCTAGTGCTCCGAGAATTAAATAACCTTGCTTGGCGATTTTGTCGTTAAACCGTGTGGGCAACGCCCCGCGCGAGGCTCGCGGCCCGTTGGGCACGCGGT
>JAYVSE010000455.1:0-8574 GCA_043775635.1 Planctomycetaceae bacterium
CTCGTTAAACCGCGTGCCCATCGGGCCGCGTGTTTTGAGGCAAACGCGCGGGGCGATGCCCACGCGGTTAAACTAAGAAACTTGTGCACGGGTGCTTATCCAACTTGAACTGCCTGCGATAAGCCATAGGCGCGCATCGTTGCCACCAACGAGCGAACTTGCGATTCCTCAAGCGGGGTCATCGGCAATCGTAATTCACCGGTGTCGCGTCCTAAAAGTTGCATTGCAGCCTTGATGGGAATCGGATTCGTTGCCAAGCCAAGCATGTCGCGACAAAGAGGAAATAGCTTGTGGTGCCATGTCCTCGCCAATGTGTAATCACCGTCGGCAGCAGCTCGAACCATCGCAACAACGTCTTCCGGTACCACATTACCAACCACGGAGATCACACCTTCGGCACCGACTGACATCATCGGCAGTGTCAGGGAGTCATCGCCGCTGAGCACGGTTAAATCGGTTGCTGCGAGGATGCTGCTGCATTGATCGAGCGAGCCAGTCGCTTCCTTCACCATTGTCACGTTTGGCAATTCGGCGAGACGTACGATGGTCTCGACTTCGATATTCTTACCCGTGCGTCCGGGGATGTTGTAGACACAGACCGGGATCTCGATCGCTTCCGCGACAGCCTTAAAATGTTCGTAGAATCCGGTCTGAGTTGGCTTGTTATAGTACGGTGCAACTTGAAGCGTCGCATCGGCTCCTTCGCGTTCCGCTCGTTTGGTCAATCGCAACGCTTCAGCGGTGCTGTTGCTGCCAGTACCAGCCATCACCTTCACCCGACCAGCGACCGTTTGAATCACTTCGGCAATCACCCGTTCGTGTTCCTCGTGCGAGAGCGTCGGCGATTCCCCCGTGGTTCCGACCGGTACGATGCAGGTAACGCCACCGGCGATCTGAAACTCAATTTGCTCGACTAGCCGAGCATAATCGACTTCGCCGCCACGAAATGGAGTTACGATCGCGACTGACAAACCTGAAAATTCGCTACCCTTACGCTGTGTCATGGCAAACCCAAAATCGACATGGATGTGGAAACTAAATTGCAATTCGCGGGTCACAATCGATTGTTCACGCGAAGCTGGCGAGTCGGAATTGTAACGATGAAGGGTGAAACCGGGGAAGGGTTAGGGCGAGATTGCGTCCAATATCCGGCGCATTTCTGCAACAGCGTCGCGCATCCCCACCATGATCGCACGGCTGATGATAGCGTGCCCAATATTTAGCTCGATCAGCGACGGAATTCTCGCCACTTGCCGGACATTTACGTAGTTTAGCCCATGGCCAGCGTGGAGTCGCATCTTCGCATCAACCACCTGTTTTCCAGCAATCGAGAGTCGAGCGAGCTGTTCGTTCATGGCGGTTTGACCTGCAGACGGATGTGCAGCGATCGCATACGGGCCGGTATGAAGCTCAATCGCATCAACGCCGAGTTCGGCAGCCGCATCGATCTGCTCAAGCTGAGGATCCAGGAATAGACTTACCATAATGCCCGCATCACGAAGGCGAGCAACGGCATCCCGCACGCGTCCCGTGTCAGCCGCAACATTCAGCCCTCCCTCCGTCGTGACCTCTTGGCGACTTTCTGGCACCAGCAAAGCCCAGGTCGGTTTCAGGCGACATGCGATTGCGACAACCCCGTCAGCGGCAGCGATTTCCAAATTCGTCTTCACGGCGACCGTTCTCATCAAGACCTCAGCATCGCGGTCTTGGATGTGTCGGCGATCTTCTCGCAAATGAAATGTAATCCCATCGGCACCGCCTTGTTCGGCTAGCGCCGCCGCGATCACGGGGTCCGGCTCGTAGGTTCGTCTTGCTTGCCGGACGGTCGCCACATGGTCGATGTTGACTCCTAGCTCAATCATTCAAATGTTGCCTTTCAATCGTTCCTGAAAATAAACTCAACTGTTCACCAAACCATTTCAGCTCATGTGCAATGTCGGTACCAAGGCCACTTGTTCTATGCTCTTCTGGCATCACCGTCCAAGCGTAAGTCTCAATTTCCCAGTGTCCCGTAAACGCTGGCGATCCTGGGGAACTGAGTGCTGAAATGCATTGGGCAATGTCATTCCGCGTTGTTCGCAACTGTCCAACTCGCTCTAGGAATATCGGTACATGAAAATGAATGCGAATGTGTTTGTCAAAAGCTGCTTCGTCGCTACTCAACCATTGAGGCAAGTCTTCGACTAATCGAAACACATCGTCGCGGTCTCGGCAACCGGTTTGATGAAGGTAACGATCCTCTGCGAATTGGCGAAGTTGTTGGATCGCTGATTCGCGATCCAGCGGTTGCAATTCACTGAGCGGGAGATCGATCGCGCTACTAACTTGCACTTTGCCGACCGTAATCCCAGCTTGTCCGTAACGCCGAAGTGTTTCCGCCTGATCTTCAAACATCACAGCGCTATGACAAACATCGTGGCAGACACTGATGTATCGCCGATGGTTCGCTTCCGGAAGTTGCGACTCGAAAAACGCCAAAACATCGGCGCAGCAATCCAGCAAGCAGCCAGGCTCTGGTTCGATCGCGACGGTCAACCTGCGCCCCGTCTCTCGTTCGATCATTCGAAGCTCGCTTGCCAAGCGGCGCAAGTTTGCTCCTGCCTGCTTGATCTCTTGCTCATCATCGCTGCACAGGTCGTTGTTGCTGCACAGGTCGTTGTTGCTACACTGGTCGTTGTTGCTGGGCCAACCAATGGGCAGCGTACTGATTGAGCCAACGGTCGGCTCCGTATCGCTCGCCGGAACTGATTGCAGCACGGCAAGGATTCTCGCCAGCAGTAAGGTGTAATCAAATCGCTTCGAATCGGCCCACGTCGGTCGATAAACACGGTGTTTGACGATTGGCAAATGAAAATTATCATACGGGAATCCGTTCATCGTAAACGGGTACAGCCGACGATCTGCCAGCCATTGGGCGAACCCGGCAGCGCCGTTACTGGTCGAAAGTTCAGTCGCGGCCGAGAAAGGCAACCATAAACCGACGCCAAGTCTTTCCTCTGGAATTGCAATTTTTGCGGCAATGGGAACGGCAAACTCCTCCAGTTTACTGCAAATCGTCGCGATATCAGTGCCGGCGTGGACGTTGGTGCAGTAGCCAATTTGCGATTTCACAGTAGGCCTGCGACTAATTGTCTGGACATGGTTGGGATGAAGCTCGAATGGATTAGACTGGTTGCCAGCCAAACATCTTGTCTGATTTTTGAATCATTGGATACATACCCAACGGGGCATCGTGATTTATCGCGTTCGAAGACTGAGCAACACCCCGTTTCTCGTGCTGTTTTTATCGATCTTTTCGATTGCTAAGTTCACGGCGGCTCAGGAGCTTCCGAACAGCAAATTCGGCGGAAAACCCGATCCGTTTTATCCCATTGACTCCTGGTGGGCGACGCCGGGTGACCAGCGACTGGCCTCTGGCGCTCCCGGTCCTGATTATTGGCAACAACGTGCCGATTACACCATCGACGTTACTTTGGACGACAATCGCCAACGAATCAGTGGCCGCGAAACGGTTCGATACCTGAACCAATCCCCGCATTCATTGCGCTACGTTTGGTTTCAGCTCGACCAAAACATGTACCACAGGAATTCGGAAGGCTTGCTGGGTACTGCGTCGCCAAACTTGGAGGGCCGGGTGCCGTTTTCGCTTCTGCGCTCGATTCTGGCTCGAGAATCTTTTTCCGGTGGATTCGATATTTCTCAGGTCGCTGATGGAGAAGGAAAGCCGCTTCCTTACACCGTCGTCGGAACTTCAATGAGGGTCGACCTAGCGATGCCGTTGGAATCAGGCGAGGCAACGGAAATACAAGTCTCGTTTGCTTATCGAGTCCTGGACGCAAAGTTGATCCTTGGACGGGGAGGGTACGAGTATATTGAGAAGGACAATAATTACTTGTACGAAATCGCACAGTGGTATCCGCGCGTCATCGCCTACACCGACTATTCGGGCTGGCAACACGAGCCATACGTTGGTCATGGTGAGTTCACGGTCGAGTTTGGTAACTACACAGTGCGCATCACTGCCCCGGCGGACATGATTGTCGCCGCGACGGGTGAGCTTAAAAATCCTCTCACCGTCTTGAGTCTTTTGCAACGCAGTCGGCTTGCCGATGCAACCATTGCTGAAAAACCAGTCTTTATCGTCACGCCAGAGGAAGCAAAAACAAATCAAGCAAACGCGAAAACGATCAATCGGTCGCAAACCAAAACTTGGGAGTTTACGGCGACCAACGTGCGAGACTTTGCGTTTGCCGCTAGCCGTAAGTTCATTTGGGATGCCATCGGTCATAATGTTGGAGGCCGCCCGGTGATGGCCATGTCGTATTACCCGATCGAAGCAGAACCGTTATGGAGTCAGTACTCCACCGCTTCCATCACCCACACGCTCGACGTCTACAGTCGCTTCACTTTCGACTATCCCTATCCGGTTGCGATCAGCGTCAATGGGCCGGTCTTCGGCATGGAATATCCAATGATCTGCTTCAACGGCCCACGCCCAGAATCCGACGGCACCTACACCAAAGCGACCAAGTATGCGCTGATCTCGGTCATTATCCATGAAGTCGGCCACAACTGGTTTCCCATGATTGTCAACAGTGACGAACGACGCTGGTCCTGGATGGACGAGGGGCTCAATACTTTCCTTCAGTATCTCGCGGAGCAGGAATGGGAAGCAGACTATCCAAGTCAGCGTGGTGAGCCAGCCAACATCGCAGCGTTCATGCGAAGCAATGATCAGCGCCCCATCATGACGCAAAGTGAATCGCTATTACAGTTTGGTCACATCGCTTACGCGAAGCCCGCAACCGCACTGAATATCCTTCGCGAAACGATTCTAGGGCGAGAACTTTTTGATTTCGCGTTCAAGGAATATGCTCGCCGCTGGCGGTTCAAGCGTCCGATGCCAGAAGACTTTTTTCGCACCATGGAAGATGCGTCGGGCGTCGACCTCGATTGGTTTTGGCGCGGATGGTTCTATTCCACAGATCACGTCGATGTCGCCATCCAAAATGTCAAGCTATTCCAGATCGACACCGATGACCCTGACGAGTCCGCTGAGCAAAAGCGACGTGAGAAGAAAGAAAAGCCAGAGTCGATCTCGCAGCAGCGCAACCAATTGTTAACCAAGCGAATCGATCTTGAGCCTGGACTTAAAGACTTCTACAACGACTTTGATGAGCTTCAAGTTGGTGAGGAAGACCGAAAAACGTTTCGAAAATTTATCGATGGATTGAACGCCGAAGAACGCAAGCTCATCAAACGAAAGACAAATTTCTATGTCGTCAGTTTTCAAAACGTCGGCGGCTTGGTCACTCCCATTATTCTGACAATTCGCTACGACGACGCAACGAGTGATCGACTAGAAATACCCGCTGCCATTTGGCGTAAAGACCCACGCAACGTCAGCAAGCTGATCATTACTGATAAAGCGATCGAGCAAATAGAAGTTGATCCACAACGACAAACGGCGGATGCAGACTCTAGCAATGATCATTGGCCGCCCAAATTGGTGCCAAGCCGTTTCAAGCTTTTCAAGGACGAGATTTCGAAGAACCCGATGCAGAAAGCGAAGACTGAGAAAGAACTGTTGGAAACCAACGACAAAGGCAAAACTTCGGATCAAAAAGTTAAAGATGCCAACGACAAAGACGCGACCATCGAGAATTCTAGCACTGAACCAGTGGCACCCGCTGCAGACGATAAAAAGCCACGGGCGGGCGATGATGAAAAGAACGAGGTCAAAACATGATGGCGTGGTTTGCAATGGTCATGTTGTTGCACCCCGGCCAAATCGTGCGGCAAAAATGTGTCGCCTTTCGCTCCTAGGCTGTGTATCTATTGGCAACCCGACGCGTTAGCGAGGATCTGCCCGCCGCCTCGCTGACGCGTCGGGTTACCATTTTGCCGCAAATCCAACCGGCTCAAATAAATTCACAGCCTATCCGCGAAAGTAGCGTTCCTGCATTCTTTCGCGGAGCGAAAGACGACAATGAACGCACAATGCTAAATGAGTTTCCGTAACTTAGCGAGACGTGCTTGCGCCATTCCTTGCCACCGCAACAGGTCGCCACGGATCGGCTTTATCGAAGACTCGACGATAGTACATCGCCAACGATCGCAACGCATGCCCCTTCGGTCCAACGGCCCAATCATGACCGCGTTCTTCGTATAACGTGTTGACTAAAAATGTCATCGATCGGAGCATCTGTGGACTCTGCAATTGATCGTCGGGCAAGGCGGATAACAAGAATTCGACCATGTGACCCGTGGTCTGGATCTTGCGATCGATTTCACCATTGTCCTCGGATTTTTCAAACCATGAAGTGCTCATCGAGCCATCGCGGTTTTGCAGTTGCCAGGTATAGGCGATAAAATCCTTGACATAGCGATCGGCTCGTTCCCATTGACCGGTGATGGGGCGACCTTCGGCACGACGGCGACGAAGTGCATGGGCGAACCCCATCAGCCGATGCGTGCCACCGCAAGCGGCACCAACGATTGGCTGGGCTAACTCTTCCTTGATCAGTCGCTCAAAGTTCCACTCCTGACCTTCTTGGTTTTGCCACCTCGAATTGGTATCGATGTAGTGCGACAATCCTATCAATGTAAATGTCAGCTCATTACCGGTTTTGCAATCTAACATTTCACGACGAATGACATCTTCAACGGTGTATTTACGTTGCTCAACATAAATGGGATAGGCCGCCGGTACATCTATCAAACCAAACACAGCCAGTAATTGACCCTGGTGCCCTTGCAGCCCAACGCCGCTCTTGACGTTGAGTCCACGATCGTCTTGTTCGAAAAGCAACTGGTGTCTACAAGGGTTGTTACCTGCCATCCAAGCGACCGCGTTGTAACGGCGTTTACCATCGGTGATCAACGTATCCTTGTCGTATATCATCAGATTGTGGAACATGCCCCAATGAGTACGCTCTTTCGCGTCTTCGGGAGTGGCCCAATAATGACGCAGCGTTCGCTCAATACTCACTCTTAGTCGAGCGGTGTTGGCGTTGACACGATTCTGCGCCCCATCCATCCCAATCGATAAAATCAACTCCTTGTTGAGGCTGATTCGATCGCCCGACTTGGCTGCGGGGGCAGGTAATTGAGTGGGTTCATCGCCAATGGACTGCTTGGCATCATCGCCAGCAATTGGATCGAGCTTGCTAGGAACTCGGGAAGTCGACTTGTCGCTTTCCCGTGCAGCCTCACGACGGCTGATCGGGTCCGCAGGCGTGCTTCTGGATAGTGACGGTGGGTCAACGGTACCGTCGGTAAGGCGCTTTAAGCCTCGGACTTCTAACCGACCTGGTAATGGCTTAATGTCACCTGTTGGATCGCTGCCCAATTCGGTTAACTCAACATCGCCATCAGAAGTCGACTGCACATCAACCGACTCTTCTGGAACCGTTGACAAAGCTTCGGAATCTTCGCCACCACAATGCAATGGCGTTTTCGTTCGCGGCTCACCAGCCGGTTCGTTCTGCTCGGGATTGACGACCTTTGGCGGTTCCAGATTTAAAGTGGACAGGTTTTTCAACAACTCGTCGATTTTATCCAGCGAACTAGCATTTGGCATTTTCGACTGAGTGACCGGACCAGGACCATAAAGCGAATGCGGCGAAAGCGTGTCAAGCTCAACTTTCGGTGCCAATGGCGACGGTGACTTAACGAAATTGTCAGACGCATCTAAGCTCGGTGAAGTCGTGCTTGGTGCGGCGGTGCTTGGTGATGCAGATCTTGGTATCACCGTTTCTGGATTGACGATCCGCATTGTGCTCTTGAACGCAGAATCCATGTCACCATTCAGTGGTTTGCCGTCCGAGAGTAAACCAGGCTCAGTCGCATCACTGGGCGTTGACGGTGCGGGGTCTAACAGAGGCATCGACGGGTCGGCAGACTTCCGCGCCTGCCAGCCGTCACTTACAAGCATCACGTTCGATGGTACGGACGGCTTCGAGTCGACCTCGCCAACGCTGGTTAGATCACTAGCTGAATCAACCTGCGCAGCAGTGCTGTTGCCATCAGTGGCACGTAGCTGGTTTTGCGGCTCATCTTCTGCCCAACATGGCGCGACACCTACAATCGCCAACGTCCAAAAGACGTGTCGTCGCAGATAGCCAAGTCGTCGCTTACATAAAAGCATGAGTCGTCGCACCATTCCACATCGTCATGTTGCCAAACAACAACAACGTTCCCTAGTAAGGAAACGGTTGCTCCTCCGGTCACGTATCGGACAGTTGAACCGGATATATCCAATCTTGCTTAAATTACTTTTGTGGCGATTTCTTTAGCAAGAAAGATATGACTACACAATTGCACAAAATTTCTAGTGATTTGCAGCGTCAATCGTAATTTTTTGAAGAAAAATCGTTTTTAGAAGTTTCGCTTTTTGTTTAACGAAAATGCGAAGTATTTTGTTAGCGGGGCGGCGCAAGCCGTCCGGTGTTTCGTGGGGTTTTTCGAACCGGCACCGGACGGCTCGCGGGCTGTTGATTTAGTAACCCGCTGCGTAAGCGAGGGACCACTGCGATCCCTCGCTTACGCATTCGGGTTATGATTTGCACGCTA
>JAYVSE010000456.1:0-6539 GCA_043775635.1 Planctomycetaceae bacterium
ACTCGTTAAACCGCGTGCCCATCGGGCCGCGTGTTTTGAGGCAACCGCGCGGGGCGATGCCCACGCGGTTAAACTAAGAAACTTGTGCACGGGTGCTTATGAAATGATTGCTGGTCGTAGTTCGAACGTCGTAGGCAGTTCGCTGCCAATCTGGAATTGTTCAACAGTCCTTAACCAACATGCGATGCATCCGGCAGTAACGGGGATTCTTCTTCGCCGACTTTTTCAATCAATTTTTCGATCTGATATCGGGTTTGCTCCAACGATGTGGTCAGGTAACTCGCGCCAGACTTTCTGAGACTCACTAGCAGCTCGTCGTAATTGCTCAGCTTCGCGAAACATGCCACCACGATTTTGGTTTCGGGACAGACCTTACCAATCTCGCAGCACAAGTAGCGGACTTGCGGCATACCGCCGGGCGGCAACGCTGCGAGAACGACGACATCAGGCTGGTCGGATTGAATCTGCTTGACGACCTGCGACGGCAACTTCTTCGTTGTCGCGATGGTAAAGGTACAACGGTTACGCATCATCTCCTCAAGTATCAAGAGTGTGATTTCTTCTGATTCATGATGCACGGGACAACCGAGGACTGTGATTGACTGTCGTCGCGCCAACGTCGTTTCGGTGTCGTCCGCTTTGATCACAGCATTGGCTTGCGTTGCCGTCGCGTGACTCGCAGCATAGATGAACGCTTCCTCGTCGGCAGTGACCACTTCCTTAATACGCTCACGCCGCGTCCAGCGCAAGGCGGGAATCATGACTTCGTCGAACGCACGATTGCGACCGTGTGTCGCCGCGTGTTCGTCAAATACCCGTCTCGCTTCGACCGCGTCGCCGGAGAGCAAACGCTGAAAGAATTGCAATTGAGGGTCAAGCGAAGGTTGTTCTGCGAGCAAGACTTTCAGTGACCTAAGATGCGGAAGGTGCTGTCCGAGCACAACCAAACAGACTGTCAACGGCGTCGATAACAATAAGCCGACTGGCCCCCAAATCAATGCCCAGAACGAAGCGGCAATGACCAGTGCGATGGGAGTCAAGCCGGTCGACTTTCCGAACACGAGCGTCTCGACGACGTTGTTCGTGAACAGCTCTGAAAGCACAAAGAACGTCAATAGGTAGATCGGTTGCGACCAACCGTCCGAGGTCGCAATGCTGATCACCAACGGAAAAACTACCGACGCGGGACTTCCCAAAAACGGAATGAACCGAAACACGAGCGTCAAGAATCCCCACAGGGGCGCATAGGGCACACCGAGAAAATACAGACCGAGTCCGAACCAAAGACCAAAGCCGGCATTGACTAGCAATAGACCCAGTAAATAGTTACTAACTCGCTCGCCTGTGTCACGCAGCAATCGAGTCGTGCCTGTGAGTGCCGCATCGCCCATCAATGAAATCATGCGGAAGCGCATGTCTTCTCGCTGGATCAGCAGGAACAACACGAGCACAACGATCAACGCGGCTTGACCCAGCGGCTCAACGATCGGCACCAGAACGGCCCCTGCAGATTCGATCCCCGATTGGCTTTCGTTGCGTACTACAACCGGAATCGGTGACAATACCACACTGTCGGACAGTGTCCCTTCCTCCGCCGGCGATTTCGCTGGTTTACCAACGTTGGCCGTCAGTTCGGTAAACATTGTTGCCAGGCGTGAGAAGGTCGACTCTTTCGACGCGCTAAGCGAATCGATTTTCGCTTTGATCTCCTCGCGGTGATTCGGCAGTTCGGCGGCTAACTTTTGAATCTGTGAAGCCAACGCCCAACCTCCTAGACCGATCAAGGAGAAAGCAAGAAAGCTGGCCGTGAGCACGGATGCTATACGCCCCAATCGCAATTTCTCAAGAACAGCGACTAACGGCGTCAGAATAAACGCCAGCAATACACTGAGTGCGATCGGGACTAGTATTGGCCGGCCAAGATAGAGCAGCACCAGAACCATCATGCAAGCACCAAGCGTGTAGAACGCTCGATTTGCGACCATCACTGTCGCTTGGCGTTCAGGTCGACCTATTCGTTTAGCCAAAATCGAAATCCCTCGTGCAAATCGTCACATTCTTAAGAACCTCGACTCTTCTGAGAAGAACTCTTGGAGCCGTTCGTGAAACACAATTGTGTTCGATAATAACTGTCCGGTTGTTGAAGTGGGATAGGCTTCCAGCCTGTCATTTTCAATGCGACAGGCTGGAAGCCTATCCCACTAATGGATTGTGCGATCCTTAGCAAAACGTTTAGCAAAACGTGCGCCTATTGGAGATCTCGTTTTGGTACGTCATTTGCTGAAGCGCGAGCCACCTCGCCAATATCAATGTTGGCTTTTAGATCCAGAAAAATCCAGTGGAAGTAAAAAATGGCTACTATCGTTGAAGACAACATTTCGTACTCTGCCGACTCGGTTCGAAGTCGAATCAGTTGGGGTGCAATCCTCGCAGGCGCTGCTGTCGCCATGGCAATCTATGCGTTGTTGATGTCCTTGGGCGTCGCTGTCGGCATGAGTGTTGACTACGACACCAACACTCGTAACTTTGGCACCAGCGCAGGAGTTTGGAGTTTTATCTCCCTACTCGTTTCTTTGTTCGTAGGTGGTTGGGTTACGACGCAGGTAACGGTAGGTGAAAGCCGTGCTGAAGCTGTCCTCTATGGCGTTGTACTCTGGGCAACGACTTCCGTTCTGTTGCTGTGGTTGACGGCCAACGGCATTCAAGCAGGTGCCGATTTGGCTAGGGCGGCGAATGATACAAACGTAGTTGCTGGTTCGGTAGACAACAATCCATCGGAACCGCGCCAATTGAATCGTGAACAACTGAGAGCGGCCGGGCGTGAAGGAGCTTGGTGGGCATTTGCAGGAATACTATTGTCGATGGTTGCATCGGTTACTGGAGCGCTCGTAGGACCAGTCGAATTAACCGTTCGCCGTGATACCCGGCATGCCCGTGATATTCGTTATGACCGTGATCGACAAGTGCCGATTGAATAGAGCGAACTCAATAGTTCTGATCGCCTAAACGATAAACACCAAGGAACACATAAGTGAATCAAACTACGATTGAAAGCGCGACTCAAGAAACTATTCAAGGGATGGGGCCAATCGTACAGGATCAAGGCGTAGCGTTTCGCGTTTGGGCTCCGAACGCTGACGCTGTTTGTGTCGTCGGTGACTTTAACGACTGGAAGTCGGGAATAAGTCCAATGTCACGCGAAGATAGTGGCTGCTGGCTAGCTCTCATCGAGAATGCGAGAGTTGGTGACGAGTACAAGTACGAGATTACTAATGGTGAAAACGCATTTCGGCGGATCGATCCCCGTGCCCGCGAGGTAACCAACTCGGTAGGCAACGGAATCGTCCACGATCCTAATTTTGATTGGCAAGACGACGACTTCCCGATGCCGTCATGGAACAAATTAGTTATCTACGAAACGCACATCGGAACGTTCTTTCGCGACGGAAAAGAGCAAGTTGGCACGTTCGAGGATTACATCCAACGATTCGACCACCTGAAGAAACTCGGCGTGAATTGTCTGCAAGTGATGCCGATCGCCGAGTTCGCAGGTGATTTATCGTGGGGGTACAATCCAGCGCATGCATTCGCAATCGAAACTGCTTATGGCGGTGCCTGTGGCTTCAAGACGTTCGTCCGTGAAGCCCATAAGTCTGGCTTCGCCGTCATTTTGGATGTCGTTTATAACCACTTCGGCCCTAGCGACCTGGACCTCTGGCAGTTCGACGGCTGGAGCGAAAACGACAAAGGCGGAATCTACTTTTATAATGACCATCGCTCTTCTACTCCTTGGGGCGACACGCGGCCCGACTACGGACGAGGCGAAGTTCGAGCGTACATGTCGATGTTCAGCACGTCAACCATGAAGGAAAAGTCGTCGCTTACCGGCGCAGCTTTGACGGCGGCAGGGCTGACGATTGCATCATCATCGCCAACTTCGCCAACCAACACTACAGCGAATACGAGTTCGGCCTACCCGCCGGCGGAACTTGGAAACGCCGGTTCAGCAGTGACAGCAAACAGTGGAGCGCCGACTTCGGCGGCAACGCCTCAGGTAACATCGAGGCGATTGAACAACCATACGACGGCCAGTCGCATCGCGGCAAAATAGAGCTACCGCCTTACACCGTTCTGATCTATTCCCAAGACGCTTCCTAACTTCATTTCTCTTATTCAATATCGTTTGGACTCTCCATGGCAAAGAAATCTACTTCACGAGAATCGACAATCGGCAATGGCGGTGAACTGCACCAAACGGCGACTGGTGATAAGGTGCTCACCACGAACCAAGGTTTGCCAATCGCCGACAATCAAAACACGCTAACTGTCGGGCCTCGCGGTCCCCAGTTGCTAGAAGATTTCATCCTTCGTGAGAAGATCACGCACTTCGACCACGAACGGATACCCGAGCGTGTCGTTCATGCGCGAGGCTATGCCGCGCACGGATATTTCCAGGCCTATCAATCGCACGCAAGTTTGACCAAAGCGGCCTTTCTCAACGACCCAGAAAAAAAGACCCCGGTGTTCTGTCGCTTTTCGACCGTCGCCGGTAGCGAAGGCTCGCATGATACCGCACGCGATGTTCGCGGCTTCTCGGTAAAGTTCTATACCAACCAGGGCAACTACGATCTGGTCGGTAACAACATACCGGTGTTCTTCATCCAAGACGCGATCAAGTTTCCTGACTTGATTCATGCGGTCAAACCGGAACCCGACCGAGGTTTTCCGCAAGCTCAATCGGCTCACGACACGTTTTGGGATTTTGTGTCACTCAACGCTGAATCCGTTCACATGCTGATGTGGGTCATGTCCGATCGCGCAATCCCGCGATCGTTCCGAATGATGGAAGGCTTTGGCGTTCACACGTTCCGGATGGTTAACGCCAAGGGCCAATCGACGTTTGTTAAGTTACATTGGCGTCCGAAGCTCGGAACGTTTTCGCTCATCTGGGATGAAGCGGTCAAGATCGGCGGAGCGGACCCCGACTTTCACCGTCGCGATTTATTCAACGCAATCAATTCAGGTGACTATCCGGAGTGGGAACTGTCGGTTCAAGCATTTACGGAGGAGCAAGCAAATAAGTTTGATTTCGACGTGCTTGATGCCACCAAGCTGATTCCCGAGGAACTGGTGCCATTAACGCCGCTTGGCAAGATGGTTCTTAACCGCAATGTTGACAACTTTTTTGCGGAAACTGAACAGGTCGCGTTCTGCCCTTCGCATATCGTGCTAGGCATCGACTTCTCGAACGATCCGTTGTTACAAGGTCGTTTGTTTTCTTATCTCGATACGCAACTCTCGCGATTAGGAAGTCCGAACTTTCACCAGATTCCGGTCAACAAACCGAAGTGCCCATTTGCTAACTTCCAACGCGATGGCCACATGCAAATGGAAGTGCCCACCGGACGCGTCGCAAACGAACCCAACAGTCTCGACGACGGGTTGGTGCGAGAAGATCCCAACCGAGGTTTTCAATCGTATCCGGCGGAGGAAGCAGGCCAGAAGCTTCGCATTCGCCCGGAAAGTTTTGCAGACTATTACACACAAGCGAGATTGTTCTTCAAGTCGATGACCGAACCGGAGCAGCGACACATCGTCGGTGGATTCGCGTTCGAGCTTGGAAAGTGTCAGCAAATCAAGATCCGCACCAGGATGCTCGGTCATCTGCAAAATGTCGATGAGGCGCTCGCCAAGATGGTTGCCGAAAAGTTGGGCATGAGCGGGCAAGCGGACAACATCAAGCCGCGTGTCCCGGTCGGTAATCCCAAGCCGTCGCCCGCCCTTTCGCAGTACTCCAAAGCACCCAAATCGATTGCGGGCAAGAAGATTGGTGTGATGGTATCCGAAGGAGTCGATAGCAAGCTGATCGCGGCGATCAAGAGAGCGGCGAAAGCAGAAGGTGCGACGGTCGAGCTGGTTGCCCCGAAGATCGCTGCGTTGCAAGACAGTGCCGGCAACGAGCTAGTGCCCGATCATTTTCTTGCCGGGGCACCTTCGTCGCTGTTCGATGTTCTGATTGTCGCTCCGGCGAAGCCGGCTGTCGAAATGCTGAAGGAACAAGCCGCCGCGATCGATTGGATTCGAGACGGCTTCGGACATTTGAAAGTCATCGGCTTCGTCGACGAAGCTACGCCGCTGTTTGAAAAGGCGTCTGTCCCGATCGCCGATGAATCAGGCGTCGTCAACGTTACCAAGTCCAAGCTCGATGATCTCATCGAACAAGCCAAACTACATCGTATTTGGAACCGAGAAAGTAAGGTCCGTTAGAATCATGAAAGCTCTCTTGTCGACGGAGAGATCGACCCATTGTTTGTGATCACTCATCGTGGTTCACTCGATGACGCACCAGCGCTGTATAAGACCTTCGCCGAAAAGTCTGATCAATGCATCAAGGTTGTGCTGAGGCCTTAGGTCGACCAGTATCCTGATCAGCGTATGAAGTAAGCACCCGTGCACAAGTTTCTTAGTTTAACCGCGTGGGCATCGCCCCGCGCGTTTGCCTCAAAACACGCGGCCCGATGGGCACGCGGTTTAACGAG
>JAYVSE010000457.1:0-6504 GCA_043775635.1 Planctomycetaceae bacterium
CTCGTTAAACCGCGTGCCCATCGGGCCGCGTGTTTTGAGGCAAACGCGCGGGGCGATGCCCACGCGGTTAAACTAAGAAACTTGTGCACGGGTGCTTACGTCTGCGATGTTTCGCCGATTAATTGCGTCGATCGGGTTCTGGGCCTTAGGCTGGCCTGTTAAAAATTTGCTATTGACACTGAATTTGAAAGCGAAATTTTGAATCAATATTGTTCCGACCGGATGCTACGACGGGGTTTATCCCCGTCGGGCTATAATCCCATCCAGAAGGTGCTGGCGTAGTGAGCCACGCTACCTGCGGCTTGTCGGCGTGGAGCGTTAATCAATCGTTATACGCATCCCTGCTCAATCATTTTGGTTTAACAACAAATGTGGTCCGCGGCTTGATGACCGATTGCAGTAAAAGGGCAAGTCGCTGTTACGATTTTAGGCAAAAAGCGGCTCACCTAGCCGAAGCATGGGCTGGAGGTTTTTCTAGGCATGGCTCCGGCATCCAACGAATCGCTGTGACTGTCGCTTGCAAATGGTAGACTGAAATTGCCGAGAAAAACGGAGTCAAGCTCTGCAGAGGTGCAATTTGGCAAGGGATATCTCGGTCGATGGTACGCCAATGGCATTGCCTGTCCCCGGCGAACATCCGTTCGCCGGGGGCTCATTTTTGGAAGATCATTCGATACCGGAGCCATGCCTTAAAAAACCTTCCGTTTAACGCCGCGCACCACATTTGTTGTTGAACCATCATTTTCTGATCATGGCCCGACTGGGACAAGCCCAACGCCTTGAAGGATTTTTCTTCAGCAAAATGAATGGTTTTAGCGGTACGGCGCGAGCCGTCCGGTCTCTCTGAGGCCCGCGTCACCGGATGGCTCGCGCCATACCGCTAAAAAATCCTTCACGGCGTTGGGACAAGCCCCGCTCGCGGCGAGATTTTGGAATTAAATCTGCGCAAAGGCTTCTTGCCCACAATAGCAAATTTTTAACAGGCCAGCATAACGCCTTGACGCAGGTAAGTCAAAATCCCGCTGGACTTCAGACCGTACTGGTAAGCCAATACCAACTGCTTCCCGCCGCGATAGCGGCTAACTTGAACGAAGAAATGGACCTAAGTCGCGGGTCGACCGCTAGTTGATGGAAACATTCATTCCGCGACTAGGTCATCGCCGACGTTAGCGGTCTGAAATCATACTGACTTCACGCTTACTATTTCGACCGTCATTTCGGAGACGTCGATGGTATAAAAACCGCGTAATGGTTCGCGATCGATGAAGTACAACCCTTCGCTTAGGTGTTCTCCCGCATTTGCGGGATCGGTGGTCAACGCCTCTTGAATTTGCTTCGATGCTTTGACTACCGCTGCTTTCGATTTACTCACCATTGTGATTCGTAAGACGTCTTAGACAGCTTCAAAAGACAAAATGACATCGTAATTCAAAATGCCTCCACCTTTGCGATTAACTCGTCGACTGTGAACTTCGGTCCCTTAGCTCCCACTCGTGATTTTGCGACCATAATTTCTTCGTTTGTCGGCGCACGACGGACCACGCCTAATCGCTGACCTTGATCATCAACTAGTTCGATTTGACCGTCCGACCTTCGTATCTGGTCAGCTACCTCGTTCTGCACAACTATTCTGATCATTTTTTGCCTCCATTTACGGCACCTACTATTGTATCAGGTGTGTTTCATGTGTCCATTAACACCTCTCCCAAGCGATGGTCCAGGAGCGGTGGCTCATATTCTCGGTGGCGTGACCAGTACGAATGCGACTGGCGTCTTCGCGGAATACCACATCCAGTATCCAGTGCATACTTTCTATTCCCCAGTGCTTTCGAACCGAATCCGAGAATTCAGAAACTTTTGGCGCACGGCTGCTGATGTAGTAGCGAGTTTCCATGCTTGTTTTTTCCCCTTTGGTGGTGATATTGATTGCTTGGCCGATGCTTTTTGCCGACGCCCATTCTGATGCCATCACCTTCATGGATTCAGGGATTGCACCCACACAGTAGTGACGTTCTTCTATTCTCCCATGGTAAGAAGCAAAGGGAAGAAGCAAAGGGAAGTTACTCCGGGCAACCGTGGCAAGACGCCTGGGAATCTTCCGCCAGTACTAAAGCGATTGGGCCTGGATCGCGACTCATGGTGTGTGCTGGTGAGCGAATTTGGCAAGTTGTTTTGCACTGTGGCGGGGCGGCCAGAGCAAGTCGACATGCTGCGTAGCCATCGCACGCATCGGCGTTATCACCTGCGGCGTCGTGCTCGCAAGTTGTTCTCGGAGCTGGCTTAAATCGCGCACCGCATGAGCTTGATGCCGTCAGATTGTTGATGCAGCATGGGCCTGAATGTCTGCGCGTGTGTCAAAAGCAAACTCACCCATGACAGTACTTTTCCGCTCCCAATTCATTTCCGCTAATCCGAGCTGAGCTCGCCAGAGTTTGGATTCAGTGTACGCCAGACTAATTCTGGCAATTTCTGTTACAAAGTACTGCATGAGAACAATCGCCATCAAAATGCTGACTGGGAGCACCGGTCGCTTTCTCGCTATCGTCATGGGCGTGACGTTCGCATCATTGCTGATCGCTCAACAAGCGTCGATCTTCTGCGGCCTGATTCGCATGACCAGCAACCAAGCTCGCGATATTACTGACGCACCGATTTGGGTGATGGACCCGAGTGTGCAGTTTATCGATGACGTTAAGCCGATGTCGTCTTCGATGGTCGTGCGTGTTCGCGGTGTCGCGGGGGTCAAATGGGCGGTGCCGCTGGCCAAAGGAATCGTCCGCGCGAAACTGGCCGACGGGCGATACCAACAGGCGATCTTAATGGGACTCGATGACGCATGTTACGCCGGTGGCCCTTCGGCGGAGCAGATGGTATCGGGTTTGCTCGACTCACTTGGACAACCCGACGCGGTGTTGATCGACCAACGTGGTGCCAAGCAGATTTGGCCGGACGTCGAAGACCCGGTAGGCATGGTTTTTGAGATGAACGATTTGCGGGCTAAGATCGTTGGCGTTTTTAGAGCCTCGCAGACATTCCAAACGTTTCCGGTCATTCTGACTCGATACTCGCGGGCCATCAACTATCAGCCTCCCGATCGCAAGACGGTGTCGTTCATCTTGGCCGGCGTTGATGCTGGTGCAGAGCCAACAGCGGTGTGCAAAGCGATCGACCAGAAGACGGGACTCCGAGCGCAAACCCGCGATCAATTCATTTGGATGACGATCAATTACTATTTAAAACGCACTGGAATCCCAATTAACTTTGGAATCACGGTCGTCCTTGGTTTCATCGTCGGTCTCGCGATATCAGGGCAAACGTTTTACTTGTTCACTGTTGAGAATCTGCGCTACTATGCGACCTTTAAGGCAATTGGTGCAACCGATGGTCAAGTCGCCGGTATGGTCATTCGCCAAGCGATCGTCGTCGGCTTGCTCGGTTTGGCGTTGGGATTAGGCCTCGCCAGTGCGTTTGGGATCTTCGCGAACACGACCGCCAAGTTGGCTTTTTACATGCCTTGGCAAGTCGTCGCGATAACCTGCGTCGCTGTGATGTTGATGATCGTTCTGGCAAGCCTGCTGAGTCTGCGTCGATTGTTCCAACTCGACCCAGCCGATTTGTTTCGAGGTGGCGAGTGATGAATGACAATCTCGTAAAATGCGAAGGGATCACGAAAGAGTTCGCTGTTCCAGGTGGGCAACCCGTCCGTGCACTACGCGGTGTCGATTTGGAAATTCGCAGCGGCGAGCTGACGCTGTTGGTTGGTCCGAGCGGGTGCGGTAAGACAACTCTGTTGAGCGTGATCGCGGGAATACTGACTCCAACGTCTGGCCAAGTGCGAACGCTCGATCATGCGATGGCCAAATTGAGTGCGAACCAGCGTGCCAAATTGCGGCTGAAGTCAATCGGGTTCATCTTTCAACAGTTCAACCTCGTTCCAACGCTCACTGTCGCTGAGAACGTGGCACTGCCATTGTTGATTGCGGGACAAAATCGCAAGCAAGCGATCGGCGCAGCGGAACGTGAGTTGGGGCAGGTCGGATTGAGCGACTATTGCCAATCCTCGCCTTCCCGACTTTCCGGAGGACAGCAACAACGGGTCGCGTTCGCTCGCGCGCTGGTGCATGATCCGCGATTGATTGTTTGCGACGAACCGACCAGCGCATTGGATGCTAATACAGGGCAACGAATCATGCAAACCTTGCGAGACAACGCGCTGCGACCCAACCGAGCCGTCGTTGTGGTTACGCATGATCCCCGCGTGTTCTCATTCGCAGATCGTATCGTGTCAATGGAAGACGGTGTCATTAAGTCTGATGAAACGAAGAGCGTATGAGCAACGAAAACCCTAGTAGTCGAAGTCGCCAGACTTTGGATGAGCAAAAAGATGTTCAAACTCTGGCGAGTTCGTCTACGAAGCTGAATCCGATACTGACGCTGCTTATTGTTTTGGCAGTTTGTTCGGTCGTGTTGACGTTGGGCTACGTCGCGTCGCATCAGCAATCGCTTGCACTTCGCGAGCCGTATCGCCAACCATCATCGGCACCGCAAGTTGAACGCGTGGCCGGAGCGGGAATTGTCGAAGCGAAATCACGAAACGTCGGCATTGGTGCCTACACATCCGGTGTGGTTGCGGAGGTCCCCGTGATTCCTGGCCAACGTATGAAGAAGGGGGACGTTTTGCTGCGGCTGGATTCGCGCGCAGCGGAAGCTGCCATCGCGTTTCAGGAATCAGCGTTGAAAGTCGCTGAATCCCAGCTTGCCGAACAACTCGCGTTGCCTCGCCCCGAGGATATTCCGATTTCTCAAGCCACCGTCAACGCAGCCAGCGCCGCACTCGACCAGGCGACCAAAGCGCTCGTTCGCTATCGAATGCTCAACAAAGAAAATGCGGTCAGTGCGCAAGACCTGGAGGCGGCCGTCGAAGCGGAATTGGTCGCAAAGGCGAATCTTGCCTCGGCCCAAACGACGCTCGACAAACTGATGGCCGGAGCCTGGAAGGCAGACCTCGCGATTACCGTGGCCCAGGTCGCTCAAGCTCAAGCCGGATTACAACAAGCGCAGACCAATCTCACGTTGCAATCCGTGTCTGCACCGTTTGATGGCGAAGTGCTCCAAGTCAATATTCGGCCTGGCGAGTTAGTGACGCAGTTTGCCGCCGCCGCTTTGATGATCTTCGGCGACACCAGCCGATTAAACGTACGCGTCGATATCGATGAAGTGGACATCCCACGTTTTACCTCGGCAAAGTCAGCTCTCGCCTACCGGCGCGGCGATGCCGAAACCGCAATCAAGCTCAAGCTGCTGCGGATCGACCCAATCGTGATCCCCAAACAAACGTTAACGGGTGAATCACAAGAACGGATCGATACCCGAGTTCTGCAAGCGATTTTCGAAGTCGAGTCGAGTCCCAATAGTCCAGTGCTTTTCGTTGGACAGCAACTTGACGTATTCGCTCCGCTAGAAATTGCAAACTCGCCTTAACGTCCTGTATAAGATCAACACCAGGAATTCAAACGGAGCCTCCGGTGCACCCGGCGTCCCTCCGCGCTGGAGGGTCATGACGACGTCGATCGCGTCGACTATCAACGAGTCGATATAATTCAACTTATGAACGACCCGAGCAAACTACGTTAGACTTCCGTGCCTGCCTTGAAGACGCGTTCTTTAATCGGCAATTCAGAGTTGGTGCGGTGCTTTGGCGCTGGTAATCAAACGCACGTAGCGGTACCGCACGCTCCCGCTTCACACGCCGGCGAAGCCGATCTCCTTCAGTGTCAATCGCCTGCTGCTTTAAATTGGTCGAACATTGGACACGCCTGGCTGACTCGCGCGCCGCCTGTACGCCGTTGAGCGTCAAGGACAAGAGGACGCCGATAATCGAGACATCTCCGCTTCCCGATTTTAAGATCGAAGGGGGTACGCCGTGGACAACGCCGTTCGTGTCGGACGCTTATTTCCTGGTCGATCCTCACGCAAGCACGCCCAGTGGCAATCCAATACAATGACGCAGTGCCAAAAAGTTACATATTTCCCGCTCGTTGAATAGACAGCAGAGTCAAACAATGATGAAGCGAATCGCACTGTTGACCCTGTGGGCAATGGCACCATTTTCGATTCTGACGGGCCAAGAGACCAACCTGAACGATTTAACAAGTGATCTCCAAGTACCTCAAGCCATAACGGGTGATCCGCAACCGGGGCTGCGCGTTTGGCATCAAGTGGATGAGTACCGTCAATGGCGGGCTAAGCATACACTGTATTTGCCAAAGAACTGGCAATGCGACAAGTCATATCCGGTGATCTTTGAGTACCCAGGTAACGGTGGTTTTCGCAATGCTCTCGGCGATAGCAGTACCGGAACTGTGGACGGTTGCAAACTAGGATATGGATTGACCGAAGGCAACCAGATCATCTGGATTTGTTTGCCGATGCTCGATCCCAAAACTCGCGACCACGCACTTTCCTGGTGGGGTGATGCGGACGAAACGGTACGCTACTGCAAAG
>JAYVSE010000458.1:0-23302 GCA_043775635.1 Planctomycetaceae bacterium
GCGTGCCCAACGGGCCGCGAGCCTCGCGCGGGGCGTTGCCCACGCGGTTTAACGACAAATCGCCAAGCAAGGTTATTTAATTCTCGGACCACTAGTGCGTTCGGCTCACTAAATCAACAGCCCGCGAGCGCCGTACCGCTAAAACCATTTAATTTGCTGAAGAAAAATCCTTCACGGCGTTGGGCCTGCTCGCCTTCCTGCTTTCGTGGCAATCAATAGAATGCTGTCCTTCGATACCGATTCTTTCATCCCATTCAACTGAAGGGCATCTGCCTTGCTACGTACCCACACTTGCGGCCAACTTCGCAAAACCGATGTCGGCAACCAGGCGACTCTATGCGGATGGGTCGAAAGCATACGCGACCATGGTGGTGCCGTTTTCATCGACCTTCGCGATCGCTACGGTATGACTCAGGTCGTCATCGGCCCTCCTGAAGCCAATCAGGAGCAGGTCGTTTTTGCTGGACGCGTTGGTAGCGAATGGGTGATTAAAGCGACAGGCTTGGTTGCCAATCGCTTAATTGGCAAGAACAACGACAAGCTCGCCACTGGCGAAATTGAGTTGCGCTGCGCCAATATCGAAGTCCTCAATCCGTCGGATCCGCCGCCGTTCACGCCGTCGCAGGCTGATCTGCCCAATGAGGATTTGCGATTGAAATATCGCTTCCTCGACCTTCGCCGACCGCAAATGCAACGGTCGTTGATCACACGAAGCCGCATCATCAAAGAGATGCGAGATTACTTTGCAGCCCATGACTTCATCGATGTTGAAACACCCATCCTCGGTCGCAGCACGCCCGAAGGTGCGCGTGACTATTTGGTTCCAAGCCGTGTTCACCCAGGTCACTTCTACGCGCTGCCGCAATCGCCACAGTTGTACAAGCAGATCTTGATGGTCGCTGGCTTTGACCGCTATGTGCAGGTTGCGAAGTGCTTTCGCGATGAGGATCTGCGTGCTGACCGACAACCAGAGTTCACTCAGCTTGACGTTGAAATGTCGTTCATCGATTCCGAAGACATCATCGGGATCATCGATGGACTTGTAAAACAGGTGGTCAAGGTGATTCTGGGCAAAGAGATTTCGCTGCCGCTGTCGCGAATGACCTATGACGATGCGATGCAGCGGTATGGTAGTGACCAACCGGACCTTCGCTTCGGAATGGAAATTGTCGATATCACTGAGATCGCAAAACAAGTTGAGTTTCGCGTATTCCGCGCGACGGCTGATGAAGGTGGCTTTGTTCGTGGAATCAAGATCGATGCTAAGGCCGAAGAGTTCTCGCGACGTCGCTTGGATGAAATGACCGAATACGTCAAACGAGACTTTGGTGCCAAGGGTCTGGCATGGTTCCGCGTTGAACCCGATGGCAGCCTTTGGAGCCCGACCAGCAAAAACTTTCAGGCCGCTGAACTTGAGCAAATCAAGTCAGCGATGTCTGCCGTTCCTGGTGACTTGCTACTGTTCTTAGCCGACTCGTGGACGGTGACCTGCAAAGGACTCGCGGGCTTGCGAAAACGCCTTGGTGCGGAGTTGAAACTATACGGGCCGGACGCATTGAGCTGTTCCTGGATCGTCGAGTTTCCGATGTTCGATCGCGATGAATCGACAGGCCACTGGAACGCGATGCACCATCCATTCACGGCACCGCTGGCTGGCGAGCTGCATCTGCTCGACAGCGACCCGTCAAAATGCCATGCTCAAGCCTATGACTTAGTGATCAACGGCAGCGAAGCTGGGGGTGGTACGATTCGAATTCACGACGCCGCTTCCCAGCAAAAAGTCTTCGAATTGCTCGGCATTGATGAAGTCACTGCCAAAGATCGATTTGGCTTCTTGCTGGATGCACTGAGGTTCGGTGCACCGCCACACGGCGGCATTGCCCTGGGAGTCGATCGCTGGGTCATGTTACTTGGCGGACTCGATAATATCCGAGAAGTTATTGCATTCCCCAAAACGCAGAAAGCAACGGACTTAATGACAGAGGCTCCTGGATCCGTCGACGCTGCCCAATTGAACGAACTGCAGCTCCGTACCGTTCCCGTGAAAACCTAGGCTTTCAGAGTAGAACAATTGTCCCAATTGTTTTCCGAGCAATTGCGACAATTGCTCTGCCATAAACCCTATGGTTAATCTTGGACAAAGAACGAGCATCACGAAACATTTTGCTTCTGTATTGACAGGCTAAAAGCCAATCCCGCACCATTTCTTGTAAAATTCACATAACCAAAGTCAGTCATTCATGAGCTCCGCCGAACCGATTTCTGAGTCAGTTTTGAAAAAAGCAGTTGAAGCGAAAGCACGCTTGGATGCTCACACGGTCGAAACGGTCCAGTGGCACTTCCACGAGTCGACAGGAAGTCCGTTTTGGCTGGCAAAAAAAGCGGAACTGAACTTTGACCCGCTGACCGAGGTCCGTGGCTTCGACGACCTAAAGAAGTTTCCGCTGTTCGAAGATGATTGGCTTCGTGGTGGTCCACTACAACGTTGGATCCCCAAGGGGCACGCCGGAAAACCAACCTACGTATTTGAGACCGGCGGCACGACTGGTATTCCCAAAAGCCGCGTGGTCATCGAAGACCATTGGAAAGATTACGAACTGTTCAGCGACACGCTACCGGACAAGTATTTCCCACGCGGTGCAAACTGGCTGATGCTAGGCCCCAGCGGCCCGCGTCGCTTACGACTGGCTATTGAACACTTGGCTCAACATCGTGGTGGCATTTGCTTCTGCATCGACCTTGATCCGCGATGGGTGGTGAAGTTGATCAAGAAAGGCTGGATGGATCATCTCAATGAATACAAAAAGCATTGCATTGATCAAGCGATTTCGATTCTGACCGCAGGTCACGATATCAAGTGTATGTTCACAACGCCAAAATTGCTGGAGTCGCTCGGCGAAGGCTTAGAAGCTCGCGGTACCAGCATTCAGGAAATTGGCATCACTGGCATCTTCTCTGGGGGAACCGAATTCACGCCTCAATGGACTCGCTTTGCCGTTGAAGAAATGCTCGGTGGCCCGGTTGACGAAGGCGGCGTTTATATGACCCCAACCTACGGCAATACATTGATGGGCTTGGCATGTAGCAAACCGATTTCGGCTGCCGACGGTTACAAGATCAGCTATTACGCGCCTCAACCTCGCGCCGTCACGGAAGTCGTCTCGTTTGAAGACCACACCCAGACGGTTGGCATCGGTGAAACCGGACGCGTCAAACTGTATACGCTGACTGACGAATTCTTTGTGCCCGGCTTCCTTGAACGTGACGAAGGCGAACGCGAGGCACCATTTGAGATGTATCCTTGGGATGGCGTCAGCGGCGTCCGACCTTTCCATGAAATTGCAGGCTCAACCACGGTTGGAGTCTACTAGGTTTGTGCGGTAATCGTGTGGGATAGGCTTCCAGCCTGTCGATTCTTGTAAGACAGGCTGGAAGCCTATTCCACAATTTTTTAAGCCACTGAGTCCACCAAATTCTCCTGAGTATCGTTTGCCATGATTACGCTAAGCCCATTACGTTGGGGTAAACCTTACGATTCACTTGAATCCATTAATGTGGTGCATTTCGATACGGGCGAACCGATCGCAAAAATTGGAACTGTCGGCGGCGGGATTGTAACGCGTGACCTTCGCCAAGCAGATAAAGCTCGCGATGCCCTGTTGAAGGTACCAATCTCTGATTTGATTGCGATGTGCAAGAAAGCTGCGGAGCTGTTCAAGTCGTCGTCATTGCGAGTCGGTGATTCAATGCAAAGCGTTGATGACTTCGTGCATCAGCAATCCGCCAGCACGGGTTTGCCGGAACACATGTGCCGCGGCAACATGGATAAAAACGCTTTCGTTTTGGCCAACATGGACCGCATCCTTGAATGCTTGACCCGTGGTTTGGATCTCTCGATTTTTTCTCGCGGCTATGGTGACGAAGGTCGCGGTGTGACGGTTAGCTTCCAAGCTCAGACACCCATTCTCGGTGCGGTTCTGCCCAATAATTCGCCCGGCGTCCATACGTTGTGGCTGCCCGCGATTCCGCTTCAAGTCGGCCTAGCGCTGAAGCCGGGATCACAAGAGCCTTGGACACCGTATCGCATGGTTGCCGCGTTCATGGAAGCCGGTGTGCCTGCGGCGGCGTTTTCGCTGTACCCAGGCGGCCATGATACTGGTGGCGCATTGATGTCAGGTTGCGATCGGAGCATGATTTTTGGCAGTGCTCAAACCGTTGCGCAGCATGCCGGCAACCCGCGAGTTTCAGCACACGGTCCTGGCTTCAGCAAGATTTTGCTCGGTGACGATATCGTGGACGATTGGGAATTGTTTCTCGACATGATGGTCGAAAGTGTGCTCAGCAATTCGGGCCGAAGCTGTATCAATTGCTCCGGTATCTGGGCCAGCCGACACGCTCGCGAAATTGCCGCCGCGATCGCAGAAAAAATCGGACCTGTGGACGTTCTTCCACCAAACGATCCGAATGCGCAGCTTGCGGCATTTACCGTTCCGGCGATGGCATCAGGGACTTATGCGATGGTTAAGCAAGACCTGGCAGAAGCCGGAGTCACTGACATGACCGCTGCTTATGGTGAAAAGTTGATTGAGCGGCAACATTGCACGTACTTACGTCCGATGGTTGTACACGCAGATTCACCGGACCGCGCCGTCGCAGCCAAGGAATACATGTTTCCGTTCGTCAGTGTTGTGGAGTGCCCGCAAGCCGAAATGCTCAAGCGGATTGGCTCGACGCTTGTCGGCACTGTCGTCACGAAGGATCAAAAATTCATCGATGCGGCTAGTCGTTGCGTTCACATCGATCGATTAAACATCGGTCCGATCGCAACCAATCGTTTGAATTGGCAGCAACCACACGAAGGCAATATCGTCGATTTCTTGTTTAGAAATCGCGCCTACCAGATCGCCGAAATTCCCATCGCGGCGATGGCCTGAGCGATAGTTGCAGGTACACTTCGTGTGCCGTTCGTAAATAAGGAGCGACTCGCGCCTTACCGGCAGGACACGCAGAATTGGCAGGAACACATTTCGAGACAACTGGACATCCCATACTGTTGCCAGGAAACCCACGCGATGGATCGTCGGTGATGGTCGCGCAGCCTGCTGCGTCGTTGACCGCGTTCAGCGTCAATCATGGTGCGGGACGTCGCTTCAGTCGCACCGAAGCCAAATCAAAGCTGAAAGCAGCGGACGTTAAAGCGTCGCTTGACTCGGCAGACGTGATAAGCAACTGCCGCCACTACCCAATCGATGAAGCCCCCGATGCATACAAAGACTTTGCCGAGGTGCTGCGAAGTGTTGAATTAGCAGGTCTTGCCACCGAAGTCGCCAAGCTTCGCGCCAAGTTCGTGATTAAAGACCATCGGTCCTGAATAGTTCATACAGCCTTCGCCAGATGGCACCAATTGGGCCAGCACCCTACCGCGATGGTAGTTTCTGTCACATTCATCATTTATTACCCTATTCCCCCTTTGATTTCACCCATTGAGCACGCGTATGTAGCGTCGGCATAGGCCGGTATTTTTCGCAGCAACGTCAAACTTGCAATGTGTTGATACGCGATTTTAAGTCGTGCAACGTTGTAAGTATAGCGCTGAATTCCGGTGCGTTGCCGAAGATCATTTCCTGCATGGCGAGGTAATCTGCAGCAATCGTCGCCTCGATATCCACATGCGGCAGTAACTCGAGCGTCTGCGGCGTTCTCGCAAGATCATACCGAGCCCATTGTTGACGATAGAACACATTTTTGTGGTCCGCAACTTCAGGCAGTAACAAAACCTCATCGAGTGCAGCCTCCGCAAAGCCGCGTTGAGCGAGTTGATAGATGTCGTAGTAATGGCGAGAAAAGCCAAGTGCAACTCGGGCAGGATCGCTCTGGAAGTGGAATTGGTGCAAGATCGTCGCCTTCTCCCAAAAGGTTCTTTCGATTTTTAGAACCTCAACGTTCACTGATGAGCGACTGAACGCATCAGGGAATTGCTCGGCCACATAGGAAACGACGGTAGCTGGCTGTGACGGATGATTGTCCGTTCGTGCCGTGAGCTCGACTCGAACTCGTGGTGGATTGTAGCTACCGCCCAACGTTAAAGCCGACGGTGGATATCTGAATAGGATCTGCTGATTGTTGTTTTCGTCGGCAATTAATTCGAGTGTCCAACGATCAGTCACAAGGGAACCTGTTAACGATTGACGAATCGAAGGGAAGAGTTCCTCGCGGGTCCAAGCAAGGCACGACTCACTCAGCTTTGCTAGACGACGTCTGCGTTCTTCCATCGATATGCCCGGAGCGTCGGGAGCCGTCGTCGTGTGAAATCCAAGGGATTCGCGGCTGACAGCAAAATCGATATCTTCAGAGAAGCGATCGATTGCCTTGTAAACCTTTGCTAGTGAGGTTCCCCCTTTGAATGTCAAGTATCGAGCCAGGTCTTGATCGCTAAACAGTAATTGAAGCACGAAGCAAACCCAGAAGTCCTTTTCGACCAAATGGGCCGGTAACTGAGTTCGCTCAGCCGTTTGCTGAAAGTAGACCTGGCGTTCCATGGCTGGCAGGTTTGCAAATTCATTCATGGCTGATCGACTCTGCGTCAAGCCTTCGAATAACGTCTGCAATCCACGCAGGGGCCAGAGGGATGTCTTTGGTGAGTTGCTGAATCTGGTCTGGGGACAGACTTCGTTTCAGTTCCTTGAGATGCTCCGCACCGAATTGCTTCTGGCCGATATGCTTCAGAGCTTGGATGACTAATCCAGTGATTTTGCCAGCGCCAACCATGGATGACGGTGCGCGATGCTTTAGTTCGATCGTGCGATTGCCTACTACCATGCATTTGTCGGGGCCATCCGTCAAAAACACTACCTTGGCCGGAACTTGGGTACTCAATCCAAGCAAGTTCGCCGCATAAGCACCAGTCGGCTGAATGCGGGTATGCTCCTTGGTGCTGATTGCTTCGACGATTTGCTCGGCTGAGGGAGCAAGCTCGCCAAGTTTGGGGTGTGTCTTGGGGTTGTCGTACAGCCCACGGGCAAGTCGGCGAATGCGACCGCGATCGCAGATTTGCTTGAGTGCCAGCACCACCGCTCCGTAGCTACCTTGATCCAGGAAGTGGCTGGGAGTGAAGACCCATCCCAGCGGTTTGCCGCGGATACGCCTGAGAATCTTAACTTCGACCGACATATTTCGTCCCTTTTCTGTAATGAATAATACCCTTTTTTCATTAGAGAAAACAGACGGCAAATGCGCCGAAAATGTTGCCTTTTTCCGCCTCGGACTCGCTTTTCTGATAAACCAGTGCCTAGCCACCGCCGTGGCAGGAAAATCCCGCCCCGTCCGCTGCCTATCATTGCCAGTCTGCGACACCGCTGGTAGCGTTTTAGTACCGCTTTAGACAAACGGAAAACTCTACCAGCGGTGTCGCAGACCGGTTTTACAATCGAAGAGTTGCGTACCAAGGGGAAGGCATAGAGAGCATCTACGGGGTTGTAATCCGTAATCCGTCTAGCAGCCGATTCTTACAAGATATCGTAGCCACCGGCACTTCTCAGTAGTGTATTGATGTGCTGCAAGAAAATGTTAAAAAGTTTTGGGGTCTGCGTAATTCATGAAACGGCCTAGTTTTCCAAATCTGCTCCTGATCCCTATTTCTCGTGCAGCCTTGGCAGCCTTCAATTCATTAAACAACGAGATCGCAAAAAGCTACCATGCAGTAGTGCCGCTGAAAATCTGCGCGCACGCCAAATTGCAAATCCGACAATGACAGTAGTTTTCAGCCTCACACCCCTGCACCCCCCCATTCCAGCCGTTGCAATCTCAACTTGACACGTGAATGAATTTGACGCTATGTCAATCACAATAACAATTCCCACTCGCCTGAAATGGTCGCAAATGAAGGTGTTTGTTTCGATCTTAGCTTTGACCTGCTGTTCGGTAGTCTCCGGTTATTACATTTATCTTTCGCAAAATCGCTTTTATCTCCAAGCCTCCAGTGATAGCCTTTATCGTATCGATCGCGCTACGGGCGATACTTGGAAGCTTTCCTCACGTCCTCGAGGTATCGCTGAACTGGTGACGTTCGAGAACGTTGCTCAACGGCGCGAGGAACTGAGCCAAATCGAAGCCGCTAACAAACTTCGATCCGAACAGGCAGACCACTTGAGCTACTTAGAGCAGCACGGATACACGCAGACAGCACCGGGATATTATGTACAATCGATTGAATCTGGAAACTTTTTGAAAGATGCTGATGGCAACCTAGTCAACGATCTAAAAATGGCAAGGTTACTTATAGACTCAAAAAATCGTCGGTAAATTATAGATTAGGTTGTTCGTATTTGCCGGGGCCATTAGTTTGACGACCGTGTCTTTTCGCTCTCAATTCTTCCTTTGATATCCGTGGCAATAGAAGGACCCGTGTAGATTCGTAATGTTTTGGCACAGCGGAATGCAATGGTGCTTCCACGTGTGAACTCGGTTTGTGCGATCAATTCTTGCAACAAATCTTTGCCTGTTGCGCGCACCAACATCGCAGTTATGAGCAAGAAACGATCGCCGGCCCCACAGATCGCCACTTGCCGGATTCGGGACTTTCGCGAATAAGCACCCAGGTATAAGTTTTTTCGTTTAACAGACCGATTGAGTCATACCTGCAAGCCAGGAGGGCAGAGCTCGTTCTAAGCCCAGCGGGCTGGCACATCCTTTACCGGTGGTGTTAACCACCGGTTGGAGAGCAAAAGAACTGAAGAAGCCCGAAGGGCTGACACATCAACTCAGGAAGATTTAGAAATGGTTAATTTTCAGTGCAAGGTTCTGAAGCAACCAATTGATGTGTCGGCCTTTCAGGCCTAACTATGCAGTTCATATCCAACAAACCGGGGCCTATCGGCCCCGGCAGAGAATATGCCAGCCCTTCGGGCTTTAGACTGCGCCTGGCCCTTTTTTGGCCCTTTTTTGGCCTTGGACAAACTGGTTCGCGAAAATATCGTTTAGTACGTTCACGACAAGTGTAAGCGATTAAAGACCATCGGTCCTGAACAGTTCATACAGCCTTCGCCAAGTTTTGACGATGCGCGGTAGAAACGACTGACGACGGAACTTATTGACCATGCAGTACATGGAAAAACGATTCAGGATCAAGTCGGCTAGTGACAGTTGAAAGCCGTACCGCCAGCGGATCGGGTCTAGTGATTGGCCACTGGCTTGTTGAAGAGCTTCGCGGTGGGCATCGACGTAGTAACTCACTTCTTCATAGGTGCAATCGTCGCGCAAGACAAAGCATAATAACTCTGCCAAGTCATGCTGCGGGACGCCAAGTGTCGCGAGTTCCCAGTCATAGACGCACAATCGTGGGTTGCCACAGTCATCTCGAAAGGCAATGTTGCGGGGATTAAAGTCATTGTGGATCAGTGTTCTCGGCATCTGCTCAAGCGATTGCCACCATGTCCCGACGTCGAAAATCAACCCTTGCGTGAGCGGGCGAATGTCGGTGCCAATCCAATTCGAAAAAGTGGGTGAAGCGTAATCGGAAAGTGCCGTCCATAAGTCGGTCATCTGAGCCATTTTAGCGGATGACATCGTCGCCCCCAGCCAATCGGTACTCGTCAGGTCTTGCTCGCGTCCGAACCAAATCGAATGAATGTCGGCAATGCCTTGAATCGCGGCTTCGATATGGCAAGGCGTCCAGCCACTGGGATCATCGGCTGTATCCATCAGCGCCATTTCGGTAAGATTTTCCAGCACGAGTATCGATATTCGCTGCGAGCGATCGTCGATCGTGCCGTAAACATCCGGAACGTATCGTCGGAAACGAGAGTCCTGTTGACGATAGAGATTTACTTCACGCGTGTCACAACCTGCAATCCCTACCTGTTGTCGATGCCGCGTGAACGCACGTCCAATTTCGGCTCCGCACATCGACGCAACGGACTCCGCGACGGCGATGACATCCTCGTCTCGTGGTTTTACTTTAACGAAAAGATCAAGCGACGGGGGCACATCGCGTTTTCTACTGTCTAGCGTGACGCGATGTTGCGAGAGGCCAGCGGTAGTCCCGTATCGCCACGACGTCAGTTCGGTAGTGATGCTGTCTTGCCATGAATCTCGCAGGTTGACGACATCTCGCACGACCATCGTTGGATCTTCGTAATGCTCACGCAAGATTTCTTGGAAGAAGTTGGCGTTCAGTTGCGTCACCGACCGAACATGCGGCTTGCGGTCGACATCGGCGATGATTTGTTGCGCAATCGAGGATGTGAAGTACCGATCGAGCAAGCTGGCATTGAGCATCGGGCACTTCAGAGACAACGAATTCAATGCGTGTTCAGTGCGCGTCTGGCTCACTTGGCTCCGGTGCTGCTCTTCGTACAATTGCGGTAACGTCAATCCATTCGCGGCGGGTGGTCGTGTGAGAAAGAAGCTGCGAAGTCGATACAAAGGATGCTCCGGTGCGATCACAGAAGTGCGCATCTGTGCCAGCCACTCGCGATACGGAATGAGCCGAATTCCGTAGCCGAACAAGTTCATCCACAGCACCAACTCTCGCCAGTGCCGCGTTACCGAATTGGAAAGGTGAAAAACGGTCGTTGCTACGCTATTTTCGCTGTGCCGATGCGTTGCATGCCTTGAGAGACCGACAATGGATTCGGCCACGTAATCGACGGGACAGCAATCGAGCGCCCAATCAAGATCGGGTGCCGAACCCATTTGGATGCAGCCTCGAATCATACTCCATAACAAATCGTCTGGGCTGGAGATCCCGGTAACGGAATCTCCAGCGATCAATGCCGGACGATGAATCGATGTGGAAAGACCTCGCTCACCGGCTTGCCGAACCAACGACTCAGCCACGCATTTGGTCTGCGCGTAGCCGAGATGAATGCCGTTTAAGTACGGCAGCATGTCGTCAAGCTCCGTCACTCGCGGAGGACCAGATGTGGAATAGCAGGCGGCCATCGACGAAACAAAATGAAACGACTTTGGGTTACCGCGGCACGCGACTCTTAACAGCTCAAGCGTGCCGCGCACGTTGACATCGCGCAATGCGTCATACGGCAGCACCCAATTGACGGCAGCACCGCAATGATAAACTTCGCCTACATCGCGAATGATCGACGCAAGATTCTCAGCAGAAAGTGCCAGTCCTGGCTGCTGCAAATCGCCAGCGATCACGCATATCCGCGACTCGTAGGCCCGGTCCCAAATTGCATACCGAGTCATCGCACTACGAACTCGATCCAGTGAGTCGTCATCTGCAGCACGCACAAGACAGACGATTCTTGCCTTCGTGTTTCTCAGCAATGAGCGAAGAATATACGTGCCCAGGAAGCCGGTCGCACCGGTGAGTAAGACGGCCTTTGCATGACAACCGTTATCAGGTGTGTGCGCTGGGTGCACGTCCAGCGGCAATACGCTGTCAGCTAACAGTCGGTCCAGAAACGAAATCTCAGTGGAGCGATTGATGACCGACGCTGGCACTTGATCGGGAAAGCCTAACTTGCAAACGAACTCATGAAGTGAATGAAAATCAGGGTAATCGAGCAATAGGGACTCGGGCACATCACATTGCAACTCGGTTGCGATTTCCGCAGATAATCGCACGGCGCTCAGCGAATCCAATCCGTAACGAGTCAACGGAACGCTAGGGTCGATCTGGTTGGCGGGAGTTTTTAAGCAATCGGATATTAGCTGGAGTAGCCAATCCGACTTGATCGATAAGCGACGTTGTTTCGTCTCATGCTCGGTCATCGGTAGACCGCCGCTTGATCGGAAAAAGTTGCCGACATTATGTCCTGATCTTGCAGCGTCCAATTCTCGAGCGAATCCAGCGTTCCATTGACGACCGCGTCACAAACCGCATACCGCTGAATCTTGCCGCTTGAGGTTTTCGCAATGCTGTTGCGTCGAAGCAATGAAACGCGGTGCGTTTGCAGCTCATGTTGTTCCGCAATCGCCTCGCGAATCGCAGCAATGATTTGAGCTGAACCATCGTTGCTTCGATGCAGATCAACTTCGGCTACGATGGCCAGACGCTCACCTCCGCATGTGGAAATCGAAAACGCTGCTGAGCACTGTGAACGAATCGCCACATGGCTCGACTCGACGGTACGTTCGATGTCTTGGGGATAGTGTTTGCGTCCACGGATGATGATCAAGTCTTTGAGACGCCCGGTCACAAATAACTCGCCATGGAGCGTGTATCCCAGGTCACCGGTTCGCAAAAACGGTCCACGATCGTTGATAGCCAAATGAGCTGCAAAAATTTGGCGCTGTGCGTCGGGGCGATTCCAATAGCCCAACGCAACACTGGGTCCACTGATCCAAATCTCGCCAATCTGTCCTGCTGGCATTGGTATCATTGATGTGGGATCAACGATCACAACTTCAGTCTCGAAACACGGTGAGCCACAACTGACAGGTTCGCGAGAAGTCTCATCGCCAGCGACGAAACCGATCTCAGCGTCCGTTAGCCGCGTATCAACTTTTTCTTGAAACCACGGTGCCCCGGAAACAAACACCGTCGACTCTGCCAGCCCGTAGACGGGGAACATTGCCTGACGACGAAATCCACAGGCGACAAATGTCTCGAAGAATTGTTCCAAGGTCGCTTTGGAAATCGGTTCAGCACCGTTGTAGGCGACTTGCCAAGAACTCAAATCGAGTGCGATCCGCTCTTCGGCGGTGATTCGTTCGACGCAAAATTGGTACGCAAAATTGGGACCACCGCTGTGTGTGCCTTGGAAACGTGAAATGGCCTGCAACCAACGAATTGGCTTTTGCAAGAACGATACCGGCGGCATCAAATATGAGGGACGACCAATGAAAAGCGGAAACAACACACCTGAAAATAACCCCATGTCATGGTAAGTGGGCAGCCATGAAACCTGAACGGTGTTGATCCGCTCGGATCGGTGCTGGATATAGGATAGGTTGTGAACGATGTTTCCATGGCTGACCATCACACCCTTAGGTGATGCCGTTGAACCCGACGTGTATTGCAGAAACGCGACCGTATTCGCTTCGATCGTGGGTTCTTGCCAAGAATCAATGTCTTCCAGGCCGTAGTAGTCCGTCGCCAATATCGGCAGTCGAGCGAGTTCGGCTGTGTCTTGAAACAGAGTATGAAGTTTGTCGCGAAGACCTTCAGTACACAACACCGCACTAATTCCGGCTTCAACAGCAATCGAGCGCAACTGTGGTAAGCTGCGTTGGGGACGAGCGACTTGCGGTGGATAAACGGGGACTGCGATTACGCCGGCGTTGAGGCATCCGAAGAATGCGGAAATGAAATCCAAGCCTGGCGAATAGATCAGCATCACACGATCGCCGGGGCTGACAACACGTGAGAGCATCACAGCGATCTCGCGACTTCGCTGATCAAGTTCCTTATACGTTAGCGTATCGCCAATCGTCTTACCGTTGACGAGAAATGAGTAGCCAATCGTGTTTCCCTGTTCGTCCGCGCGGGATTGCAATCGGCTAACCAATGATTGGAAGGGTCTTGGGTTCATGATCAACACTTGTATCGTTTTTGAAGTTCCACAAAATAATTGTGCATCTCATCGCGATGGCGGAGCAAATCGTCGAGTTTCCAGTTCTCGGTTGAAACTTGCGAATGAAAATACACATCCACAACGCCGGGGCGATACTCGTAGCCCCAACCGGGATTGATTTCGCATGGAATAGCGATGTAAAGCGGGATGATTGGTGCCGAAAGTCGCGTCGCCAAATGGAAGGCACCCTTATTGAACGGTGCGATCAATCCCACACGACCTTTGTTCCCTTCAGGGCTAAGAAATACGGACTCGCCAGTCCCCCGAAGGATACGTTCAGCACGTTGAAAGATGCGCATTCGTTTTTCAGGATATTGCTGAGGCACCGTCCAAAACACACCCGCCAAATAACCCAACAAACCCAGTGGCAGAATGCGCCTCAAATGACCAGCGAGAAAAAATCGCGTGTTGGGCAGCCCCAACGCTGTCAACACAAACACATCCAACGTCGATGCATGGTTGGCAATGTAGATGACTTGAGGGATGGCCTGTTCATGGCCGTTCGTGGTTCGCTGGGAAAGGTCGCCAGCGCCGTCAACCTCATGCACTGCAACACGAATCCCAACCATTCGCAACGCCATTCTCGCCATTGTTCGGGCCATGACTTCTGAGTAGAACCGTCGCATCTGAAACAGCGTCAATATCGCAACTACCAACGTCAGAAGCGTGCCCAGGGTCATGATCGTGAAACCGGCGGCATAGTGTACCGTCATGCGGACACGCGACTGATTTCGACCGAGCGTGGTGCTGTTGTTTATGTCGCGAGCGACCATGATCATGAGGGTCTCCGGCATATGACGGTCTGCATTGCCAAATTAAGTCGGCGTTGAAACAACAGCAGTGGACTGAGCAACAATTGGCCAAAGAAATACGGATAGATCGATTTGGACAAATTGATTCCTTTTCCTTTGCGTAGCTTGAACGCGACACCCGCGAACAAGTAAAAGTACGGAGGAAAAGCACCGTAAGGCAAGTAATCGATGAGCTCTAAGCCTGCTTTCTCAACAAATCGCTCTAGCATCTTTCGATCGTACAAGACGGTGTGCTGAGGAGCCTGAAGTCCTGGCCAGCGATCACGAAATAAACGAAACGAAACGCAATCAAGCCTCGGCACTTCGATGACCAAACGCCCGTCGTCAGTCAATAAGTCCCTGGCGACGGCTAACGTTCGGAGCGGATTGTAGTCATGTTCGAGAAAGTGCCACATTGTGATCAGATCAAAGCGATCGGCGGCAAACTCTTGTTCGTAAAACAGACCGCAGCGAAAGTCGATCTGCTCAAAGCCGGGTAAACTTGACAGGTCTTTGAAATCAACTCCTGTTACTTTCGCCTCGTAACACTCCTTGATTTTCAACAGAAACGTGCCGGCTCCACAACCAACATCCAGCACGTTGCTGTGCTGTCCAAGTGAAACATATTGGTTAACCAGTTTTAATTTTTCGCGATCGTGCTTATCCATCGCACTGTTATAAAACCGCGTCAGAATCCCCCAGTCTTTTTTCTTGCGATGTGCGATGTACTCGTCATCGTAGTAATCCTTAATGTGTTCGACATCAACGCGCGGATTTTGGAATACCAAGCCGCAAGAGTCGCATGTGACGAATCGGAAATCACCTGGTTTTCCCGTTAAATCGTCCTGCGCGATAATAAATTCCGTCGACGAAGTACCGCCACAGTAGTAACAGGCGATCGATTCCATTATGGATGGCGGTGGCAGTGCGGCGATCGTGACATTCGTCATTGGGGAACTAGCATGTTACTCATAACCTTGAAAATATCCGAGTTGATCACTAAGCATCGTGCAGTCTTTTACTGTCGTCTTTCGCTCCGCGAAAGAACGGAGAAACGCGACTTTCGCGGAGCGAAAGGCGACACTTATTTACCGAACGATGCTATGCAATCCAGCAACCACACAAAACTGAGCAAAAAGATAGTGTAGCACCAACGCCCGGGCGAGATGTGATTCCGATGACGGTGAAAAATCATCACCAAGACTCCAAAGCTACCGAGAGTAACGATTGCCTGCACAAAGAATGCAGAATCGTCGATAAACGATCGGCGAAAAAGCATCAACGAGACAATCACGCTCAGTGTAACCATTTCTAAGCCGAGCAGCGTCGTCGCACGTTGCAATGCATGCAGGCTTTCGTCGTGCAAGATCTCATAAACACAGAAACATAAGTAAATGGTTGCCATTGCGTACGCCAATATCACCCAGTCGTCCCCGATCACTGCCGGACTCATCAAATAGACGAACACGGGATATTTTAACAGCACACCGTGGAAGCTAAACCAACATGGACGCTGTAACGCACGACGAAGTTGGTAGCTTATGACGAAAAATGCGTCGAGGCCAAAGAAAACCAAAAGCGAAGACATCGGCTTCGCTACAGCCACGATTCCAACGTTGCTGAGCAATGAGATAACAAGCAGCCATCGAAAGTGTGACAGCGAAGTTGCCTGACTCAGCACGCGCTGCGGATGCTCCACTCGATCGCGCTGGACATCACTAAGATCATCCCAAAGACGAAACTGAAACAGCAGACTGCACGTCAGCATGAAATCGATGGCTAATCGTACGGAGCTGACGGATTGAGCCGAAACATTTGCTGCGGTGCAGATCAAAATCGCCAGCGGCAGATAGAGACGCAATGGGAAGCGACTGCTCCGATACCGGCACCAATCATTGATCCAGGATTTGAACGACACCACAATCTCCATTGACGCAAATGGTTTGGCCCGTTGCAATCCGTTCCGTTGCATTGCGAATGCCGACGACCGTGGGGATGCCGTATTCTCGGGCAAGGATCGCTCCATGAGAAAGCATTCCACCTCGCTCCATTACGAGCCCCTTGACTAAGAAAAAAACCGGTCCCCAGCCAGGATCCGTTTGACGTGTTACGAGAATGTCTCCTTCTTTGAGCACACGAAACTCAGAGACATCGGCCAGAATTGCAGCCCGCGCCGTCACCCGACCACCACACGCTCCGACGCCTGTCAACTCGGTACGATTATCTCCAGACAACACTTCGTCATTGTTGATTGTTGATGAGTCGTGAGGACTGAGGTAGGTGCCCTCCGCCAATACAAACGCATCGGCGGGGTTCATCTGACTGAGTTGTTCAAAGCCTCGCTTTCTCAGTTGGACCAGCTCCTTTGTTTCGTAAGGAAACATCTCGCTTCCCGCCAACAATGAATCGAGCTCAGAAATCGCAAGAAAAAAGACGTCGTTCTGCTCGTTCAATCGCCCTTGCGAAACCAAAATATCAGCCACGGCCAATGTGATCCGGCGGCAGCGGCTATAGAGTAATGCTTGTTTCAGTCTCGCGCGCTCGCGTAAACCGATCGACTTGTGGCAAGCTTTCAGCACAATCGCCGCCAACGTCGCCTTGCTTGGCCACGGTAATAAGGACAAAACCTTCCGCTTCTGCAATTCGTTTAACACTTTCGCAGTCTCAGCCACTCGATCCATGGACTGGCGATCTAGCAATTCCAGCGGTGATTCACCCTCGCAGCTTACGTAAGCCTGCAGCAAATCCAACAACGCTTCGGGTTGTTCCTGAAAGCTGGGAACGGTCAACATCAGCTCGCCCGAGCAGCGAAAGCCCCAAGCGTCAAGAAACGCTTCAAATGCTTGCTGAAATCGAGCGAATTGCGGGAGGTCGCGAATTTCGGCGATCACGCTGGTTTTATCGCTGGACGAGATCAACTCGCAAAGTGCGGCATCGTCGCGAACCATACGCGACAGGTCCCACAGCGCCGTGATCGGCGCGCCGCTGACTACATCACCGAGGCCCTTTAGCAGTGAGTTGTGCAAACCCGATTGGTCCTGCGAAGGAAATTCGTGATTCAACAATCGCTTCAACACTCCATAGCTGACCATCGCCGCAGTGTCCGCGAGCGACGCATTCGTCCAACGATTGCAGCGGATATCCATGAATGATCGCAGGTCCTCAAGCAACTGTGGCAACGATTTCTCGTGCAGTCGATTTGGCTGAGTCGTTGCCGCGAACTCATCGATCGTCCGCTCAAACGCACTAACGCGTTTAGTAAGAAACAGATATTGCCAAGTCGTCATGCACATGATCCTCAGTGCTTCGCCAGTCCGTGCAAAGCGGCTTCGTCGCGTAGATCGCCATGCAGTCGCGTCGTTCGTATTGGGCGTCTGATCCGCGCCGACAAAACTGTTGAACCACTGCGAAAGCAGTTCGCCGCCAGGAGCCATCCGCAATAATGCATGAATATTGGTGAGGCTGTAGTATATCCGAGCGCCATGCACGCCGATGACGCTTTGCAAACGCGATTCCATCGCCACAGCACGCGACGGATCAATTCCTAATGCAAGACCGAGATTGCGAAAATAGTGATAGTAGCCTGCTGAAGCGATCGAATACAGGAACGGCGTGATCGGGTTGGGAAAATTCTCATTGACGTTCGCGTTGGACCAATGAACCAGTAAGCCAATGGGTCCAGCGGCTGTTACGGTGATCGGTCGTGATTGCACCAGATACATTTTGCCACGATCGTCGATGGTCCATTCGATATCTTGTGGACAGCAAAAATGGTCTTCGAGCGATAGCGCAGCTTGTGCCAGTTGCGTGATTTGGTTATTGCAGAAGAGAAGCGAATCGCTGGCACTGCCATTCTGCTCCGGTGCAGATACTTGTTTCCATTGAAAATCATCGCGTGAGATAAAGAATCGCCCTGGATTCAGTTTGCCAGCCGCCAACTCGTCGCCAAGTCCAAAACAATATTCAGCCAACAATCGATTGTCTTCCTGACGCGATGACTCTGGGTTCTGCGTAAACAAGATCCCCGAAATCTGCGATGCCACCATCTGCTGAACGATGACTCCCATCCCACTGAGCGAAATACCTCGAGACAGTTGATAAAATAATGAGCGTTGCGACCAATACGACGCCCAACAGTTCAAAACGGCTAACAGTATTTTACTTGTATCGTCAGCATTAATATTGAGAAACGAATCCAACTGGCCCGCGAACGCGGCATTCTGAGAATCTTCGCCGATTGCGGAACTACGCACGGCCAACGACATGTTAGCATCGTGCGGTCTTTTGTTGTCGTCTTTCGCTCCGCGAAAGAACGGAGGAACAAGCCTTTCGCGGAGCGAAAGGCGACACATTTCGTCGATCGCGTCAACGATGACTTGCGGAATTGTCGCCGCCAGGATTCGCTCGTGGATAAATCGCGAAGCCGAATCGATTGCCGCTGTTTGTTTGGGCTCGACTCCTTTCAGTTTCCCATCAATCAGATCATGTAGTTCGTTGTATTCCAAAAAAGCTTGGAAGGCGCGGTCTGTAATGACAAACCCGATGGGTACAGGAATGCCCAACTCAATCATACTGCCCAAATTCGACGCTTTTCCTCCGCAACGAACATCGAGATGAGCCGTTGCGAGCGAGCATACGAAATCGCTTGCGATTGCTGACTGCTTGCGAGTTGTAGTGGCATCGGACTTCATGCAGGTCGCGTCTTTACACCGAGTTGAAACAGCAGCAGACTGAATGCCCAATGAAACAGTGGCCCAACCAGCAGGATAGCAGCAATCGTTGCGAGTGGTACTGGAACCACGATTGCCAACGCCAATAGCGCCCCAGCAATCGAATCGATCCGGTCGACGATAAAACCGAAGATTCGAGCCTTGCGTCTTTGTGGCGCGTCGCCAGGTTGTACACCCAGTCGCCGCTTGAAGAACGAGTTAGGCAGTTCGCCAGCCATGAAGCCGAAACCGACCCAACCACCGAGCAAGCCGTACTGCAATGTTGATAGTGGCCACATTCCACTCAATATTTCGGGCGAAATATATTCAAGCAGCAGCTTCAGTGCCATGAACACGACACTCACGGCCGGCACCATACCGATAAAACCACGCCATGCCTTGTTGTCGCCAAAGATTCGCTGCCCGCGATAAGTTCTGCCGCCATCAATAGGCTTCATCAGCCGCTTCGACAACCGACTTCGAAACCAGAATGATTGCACAAATCCCGCCAAGACAAATGCCATGATCAAGAAAAGTGAGCTTAGGAGCGGGTCGGGCGGACGCATGTGTTTTCATTTTCTGGTTTTAATTTCTCGTAACCAGTCTCCGCCCTCTTTATACCCCACATCTTCAAAAGGACCTTCGGCCACCACCCAGCTTGCCTGGGAGGAGCCAATGATCATCACCAGATAACGACGTTCATCGCGCAGATCCCGCAATTCTCCAACTTCCGACGCTTTCAGCGTCAGAAGCTGGAGAATTGAAGTCGGATGGTAAGCCTTCGTCGTCTGGTTTTGATCCGATTCACCTGTCAGGCAAGCTGGATGGCGTGGACATAAGCAATCTGAGTGAGCAGTAGGCGCTAGCCTCGGGCCTTACAAGGCTCTAACGGACGCGATGCCCGCGGCTAGCGCCGTCGACTCACTAAGTCCACGCCATTGCAGGCAAGCTGTGGTCTTAAAAAAGATCTGTAGGATAATTAGGGCGGAGCCTGGCTACGAGGCGTGCATCGGCAGGCGGAGCCTCCAAGACATTGGGTTGCAAAGCAGTGTTCAGGTTTCAGATATCAAATCCAGATTGATTGCGATTTTGGAACAGGAATAATTCACCGGGAACTCGTTTGGCTCGCAGCAACCAACGCCACCAAACGACGCGGTTGTGAGTCTCGTAATGGATCTGCTGCAGGCAATACCCTGGTACGCTGGTGTACATGTGATGCAGTTCGTGCGAGTCTAGGTTGAGCAACACGTAGCTGGAAAACCATCTCGGAAATTTTAAAGAACGCGTGAAAACCTCTTGCTCTGCTGGCGTGAACGGCTTGACACTTTCACCATGGCTCAGCTCCATCGGCACATGAGTGTGCTGGCTCAAAATCAAAATGTCTTGCATGATCAGCGTGATCAGAGTTGCCACCCCAAAAATTTGCAGTAACCACGCCATGCCGAGCCAATACGCAATCGCTGTATAAACAGACAACAATAACAGCGAATTCCAAGCTAACGTGTGCCGTTGTCTTGGTTTCGGAAACAGCCGGAAAAGTCTTGGCAGATTCCAATAATTCTGGACACGATAGAGCAGCGCAAAAATGGGAATCCAGAGTCTCCAGCATAGGTTGACGATCAGTCGCTCCCACCATGCCAATGGTCGCGGGATTAGAGTTGCCGTCGTCGCATCGAGGTCCTGCCAACCGGTCCAGCGATGATGCATGCCATGGATCGCCTTCCAACACTCGAAAGGGATTCCAGCCAACAACGAAGCCAAGTGACCCGAGAATTTGTTCATCCACGCGGTCTTGAAGAGTGTTTTGTGGCCCGCCTCGTGCAGCAGCACAAACCATTGCAGCATCGCGATGGCGAGTGTGATCTGTGCCGCGAACCAAATTAAAAACTGCGTCGACGTCGAGAAATAAAGTGAGAGACCTGTGGCTGCTGAACAGGAAGCGACAAACGATGCCCCCATCATGTCGCGAGGTTTCAAGTCGGCAAACTGGCCAATTGGTGGCGGTTGAGGTACGGATGGCTCACATGTTGATCGTTGTGCTGCGTCGATTGCCATTTGCTGCACCTCCTCAACACCACGCCACCAAAACTCTATCCGGATCCGATTAAGGAACAGTCCCGAAATAAATTCTCGCTTTCTATCGTAGCGGAAGTTCTCCGGTTCCTCGATACGGGACGGCTCCTACGCCGTGAAGGATTTTTCGTCAGCAAGTTAAACGGCTTTAGCGGTACGGCGCGAGCCGTCTGGTCTCGCTGAAGCTTGCGGCACCGGATGGCTCGCGGGCTGTTGTTATAGTGGGTTTCCATCGTTTTAGTGAGCCGATGGCGCTAGCCACGGGCCGTCAACGGTATGCGTCCTGCCGTAGGGCCCGACGCTAGCGCGTTCGGCTCACTAAATCAACAGCCCGCTCGCGCCATTCCGCTAAATTATTCTTCACGGCGTAGGTACGGCTCGCGCCGTTTCGCTAACAGCGGATTATGTTTCGGGACGGTTGTTAAGACATCGATTCTAGCACATCGGTAAACTACAGTTGCTTGCTGTGAACTTTTGTAAGATGTTGTTTCCAACCCGTTAAACGCAGTTAATCACACGATGCGAATGATTCTCCTCTGTTTCACGACTTTGCTTGTTTTCCAACTCGATCAATCGTATGCGACGGATGCGACGCGTCAGCCAAATCTAATTTGGATCATGGCGGACGACTTGGGATACGGTGATTTAGGCTGTTATGGGCAAAAAGTGATTGCGACCCCGCATCTCGATTGCATGGCGAACGAAGGAATGCGATTTACTCATTTTTACGCTGGCGCAACGGTATGTGCTCCTTCACGTAGTGTGCTGATGACCGGCCAGCATCACGGACACACGCGAGTGCGCGGCAATGCGGGCGCAAGTCGTCCGGCAGCTCAAGCGTTAAGAAATGAAGATATTACCGTGGCAAAACTTTTACAGCAGTCAGGTTATCACAACGCACTGATTGGCAAATGGGGCTTGGGTGATACCGGGGCCGCGGAAAGCGGCTTGCCGCGCAAGCAGGGCTTCGATGAGTTCTTTGGATTTCTGAATCAGCACCATGCTCACAATCATTTTCCAGATTACCTGTGGCGGAATGATGACCGTGTTGCGTTGCCGAACATCATAACATCTGTGGGCAATACAGGTGCGGGTTACGCTACAACAGCCGTACAATTTGCGAATGATCTATTTGCCGACGAGGCGATCAAATTCGTATGCGAGAATAAATCGAGACCTATATTTCTATATTGGAGCATGGTTATTCCCCACGCCAACAACGAACGAACCGGCAAGTTAAAAAACGGTGCGGAGGTGCCCGATTTCGGTCCCTACGCCGATAAAGATTGGCCAGAGTCCGACAAAGGACAGGCGGCGATGATTAGTCGCATGGATAGCTATGTAGGACGGATGGTTACCACACTACGTGAACAAGGGTTGGAAGACAACACGCTCGTGATCTTTACGAGTGATAATGGTCCGCACAACGAAAGTAATCACAGCCTCGCACGGTTCAATCCATCGGGCCCATTCACTGGCATCAAACGAAGTCTGACCGATGGCGGCATCCGCGTGCCGATGATTGCGTGGTGGCCAGGGAAAATTGCGGCCGGTAAGGAATCGCCGCACGTCGGTTACTTTGGTGATTGGATGGCTACCGCCGCTGAACTCTCAGGCTCCTCTACTCCAACCGGTTGTGATTCCGTTAGCTTTGCTTCCACATTGTTTGGAAATGATTCCGCTCAAACGCAACACGAGTTTCTTTATTGGGAGTTTCACGAAGCTGGCTTCAAGCAGGCGGCATTGTATCAGGGAAGATGGAAGGGTATTCGAAGTGGTAGTCCAACGGCACCGATCGTTTTGTATGATCAACAAACCGACATTGCTGAAAAAAACAATGTCGCTGAGCAACATCCCGAAATCGCCGCCAAGATCAGCGATTTTTTATCGCAAGCGCGAAGCGAATCAGTGGACTGGATTCCAATCTGGTCTGTCGGCAAGAATTAATTGTCTTGAACTGAGTTCATCATGAGATCTTCAAAAGCATCTTCGGCCACCTGCCTGCTTGCCTGGGTTGTCCGTAATCCCCTCTCTCGCGCCACCCCTAGTATCTAGAGGCGGACCAGAATTTCAGTCATCGTGTGACTAAATTAGCAGCGATTCCCGGCGAGCGGCGAAAAGTCGATTTTACCGATGATTTTTCGAGGTCGTTTTGCTAGCACTTCGCGATAGTCTGCCGTGTTGGATTCGG
>JAYVSE010000459.1:0-2440 GCA_043775635.1 Planctomycetaceae bacterium
GGTAAATCACGGCGGAACCGGCGGCTAGCGCCTTGCCGCTCACAATTACAAAAATCACGGCAAATAACATTGTTTCATCCGCTAGTTGGCGCTGTCCAACTAAGAAGTCAAATTCAAAATCAAAATCCAATCAAAAACAAGTCAAAATTAAAATTGCATCAGGAATCGCACATCACCGCTAAAGAGATCGCGGATATCGGTAATTCCGTGACGCCGCATACACAATCGCTCGACGCCTAGGCCGAAGGCAAAGCCACTGGTTTGTTCTGGATCGTAACCGACTGCGGTCAAGACGGCTGGGTCGACCATGCCTGCTCCGCCGAATTCGATCCAGTTGCCATTCCAGTAAAAGTCAACTTCGACGCTTGGCTCTGTGAACGGAAAGAATGATGGTCGAAACCGAATTTCTACATCGCCGCCCAGATAATTATTCGCAAACACTCGCAAGACGGTTTTCAGGTTCGCCATGGTGACGTGCGAATCGATATACAGCCCCTCCATTTGATGAAACATCGGGAAGTGTGTCGCATCAGGCGCGTCGGGGCGATAAACTCGTCCTAGTGAGATAATTCTCACGGGCGGGCGAGTCGACTCCATGACACGGATCTGCACCGTGCTGGTCTGGCTGCGCATTAGTCGTGCGACACGAGTGCCATCGATCGGACCGGCAGTCGCCAAGTAAAAATTGTCAAGCGGATCTCGGGCGGGGTGATCGTCGGGGATATTGAGGGCCACGAAATTGTGCCAGGGGTCTTCGACCTCGGGACCTTCCGCAGTCGTGAAGCCCATGCGTCCCATGATCTCCTTCAAATGCTCAATCGTTTGAGTCACCGGATGAAGATGCCCGAGGCGAAGCTTCGTACCTGGCAAAGTTGGATCAGGCATCGGCCCATCCGCCGCTTTGACGGACTTTATCGCGATGTCGTCCCGAGCGGCATCAAACGCCGTTTGCAGGTTCTGTTTGACATCGTTCAAACGTTTCCCCGCAGCAGGCTTTTCGTTGACGGGGACAGCTCCAAGCTGCTTTTGAACATCTCGCATGATACCGTTCTTGGCACCAAGGAATCGCACACGTGCGTCTTCCAATCCTGCCGCGTCCCCAACGGAACGCAGCGCGGCAGTAGCTTCGGCTTCGAGATTATCAAGCGCGGTTAGAAATTGAGCGAGAGACATCGCTGGACGACCAGGTATTTAGTTGGACAGCGCCAAGTAAGTGAGCGGCAAGGCGCTAGCCGCCGGTTCCGCCGTGATTTACCGGCGGCTAGAGCCTTGCCGCTCACGATTGCAAAAAGCACGGCAAATAACAATGTTTCATCCGCTAGTTGACGCTGTCCAATTAGGCACCGACCGACGCAGCCGAAGCTTTTTCGGCGAGCGCAGCTTTCGCTTGATCGCAGACGGTCTTGAATGCCGCGGCATCGTGAATTGCCATTTCTGACAAAGTCTTTCGATCCAGTTCAATTCCGCAGAGCGAAAGGCCATGCATTAAATCGCTATATTTCATTGCATGCTGATGAACGGCGGCATTGATGCGGATAATCCACAGCTTGCGGAATTCGCGTTTCTTGACGCGGCGATCGCGAAACGCAAACGCGCCGGCGCGAACCAACGACTCTTTGACCGTTCGCAATTGCTTACTACGAGCACCACGAAAGCCTTTTGCCGCTTTAAAAAGACGCTTTTTAGACTGCCTTCTGGCATGTCCAATGGTTGTACGCATCGGTATGAACTCCAACCGAGATGGCGTGTGTCACGATCAGGCCTCCGCTCAATGACGGCTGTTGTTGCCCACGCGACTTGCACTAGGAAATGAATGGTTTAGTAAACGAAATCGACCGAAAACGAAGGACTGAAGCTAGTTGCTATACTTGCCAAGCGCCTTGTGAACTGTCTTTTCCATGCATTCGTGAACCGCAGTGGTTCCCCGCAGGTTTCGACGGCGTTTCTTGGAGACGGCGGTAGCCAAGTGGCTGGTTCCGGCACTTCGGTGCATAGCTTTACCCGTGGCCGATAAGCGAAATCGCTTTTTCGTTGCCTTATGGGTCTTCATTTTGGTCTTAGCTTTGGCTTTGGTCATGACAAAACGCGATCGCAAAGTACGAGACGGGCTATCGGGACAGGGGGAATTGGGTGGAAAAAACATGGTTTTGTCGCGCTGGTTTCGAAAAACAACGACACCACCATCCGTCGCGGACGAACATCTACCGCCAGCGAACCGCAGACTATAGCGTTACAGAGTTCCTGGCGAAAGCCCATCCAGATCCCGAAATAAAAAACGGGTGCATTACATGGTTTGCGGGACGGATTGAGGTCGCGAGAATTTTGCTGATGATTTACAATACGAGGGCTTCAGTTAGTGTGACTGGGGGTTTTGGAGGACATTTCTGGGAGAATTGCCATGGATTCGGCTGGTCAAACGATTTCGCTCGATCAAATTGTC
>JAYVSE010000460.1:0-15258 GCA_043775635.1 Planctomycetaceae bacterium
TTGCTGATGCCAGAAGACATTTTCCGATCAAGCAATGATCTATCGTCGATTAGCGTCGTCGCCTCGATTGACATGACATCGAACGAGCCTGGATTGTCCGCCGTTTCTGGCGTGATGGCCAACCCAGGCAGCAAGATGTTTGCAAGCGAGTCGAGTCTGTATGTTTTCAATGAATTCTCAGAGCCCATTGAAAATGAGACTTGGACTGGAATACTCAAGTTCGACTGGAATGGGCAAACTGGCGGAATCGAGTTTGCTGCAACGGGCAGCGTTCCTGGGCGTGTTCTAAATCAATTCTCGGCTGACGAACGTGATGGACAGTTACGATTGACGACTGAGATTTTGAATTCAAACACCGGCAACTATTCAGGCAATTCGGAAACTGGGGTTTTTGTACTTCAGGATGATGCTGGCATACTCGAGTTTGTCGGCGGACTGCAAAATCTTTTAGTTGGACAGAACGTCAAGAGCGTTCGCTATTTTGATGATCGCCTGTTCGTAACTACCTTTAGTTCTGTCGATCCGCTTACGGCTTTGGACTTGACCGACCCCGCAAACCCACGCGCACTGGGGCATGTCTCGATCCCAGGCATTAGCGACTACATGCAGTTCATCTCGCCCGATCGACTACTGACGATTGGCATCAATACGCCAACTGGAACGGGCGGTCGTGCGATGGTTTCGTTGTTCGACGTCAGTAACCTGACATCGCCGCGATTGATCGATCAATACAACCTGCCAAAGCACTCCACCAGCGTGGCCAATGACGATCATCATGCATTCGGCTGGTTTGCCAACCACGAATTGCTATCGGTTCCGGTGGCGATTCAATTTGTCGAGCGTTATGACGCAGACGGTGACGGCTACAAAGAATCGTCTCGATCCGTCAGCGCCGACAAACTTTCAATTCTTCACGTTGGCGTCGACGAGAATGGTGTGGAAGGAATCACCTCGCGCGGCCAAGTCGTGCATCGAGCAAAAGTGGATCGCAGTGTTTCGATCAACGACCACATTTACTCCGTGGGTGCCGATGGAATTCGCGTCGTCAACGTCAACGATGCCAACACTGTCGTTGACGAAGTACTTTTCGACTGGCCGATCGACTCCGAAGCCGATCCGTTGGTCACTTTCGACTACACATCGCTCGCAACCGCCGCCCGAGAATTGTTGGCAGAGCGCGGCGTGAATCGCGGTGACTTGTTCTTTGTAACGCAGGAGCGCCATGCGGGCGAAGTTGAACTAGTGTTCAGAGATGATGACAATCGCTACCGTCTTCGAGGCACCAGCGATAAAAATCTCGAAGTGATCGATGAGTCGTTCGAATTCTTAACCAATGCAAAGCACGGTACGGTCAATCCGTTTGACGTGAACAACGATGGAAAAGTTACGGCTCTTGACGCGTTAAAGGTGATCAATGAGATAGGACGTCGCGGCCAGTCCAATTCGCGTGTGAGTCAAGTACTGCGGCAAGTCAGCACGACAATCACGAACTTCACTGACGTCAATGGAGATGGCCGGATCACCGCAAACGATGCGCTGCGAATCATCAATGAATTGGCTCGCCACCGCACTCAATCGTTGTCCAGCGGCGACAAGATATCCGTTCGCGTCGACGAGCCCGTCCGCCGTGACGTGGACGACGAAACGAGACTCTTCTAGTCCTTAAACACGCATCTGCCAGCGCAAAACAAAGGTGCCAGGAGTCATTAATACGGGAATTGACCCATGTTACACTGTTCTAATGCCCAGACTTAAACGCGCCGATGAAGCGAATTGCATTTGCCACGCACTGAACCGTGGCAACGCGGCACGCGAAAAGTCCGATCTTTAAAAAAGACGTGGATTTCAATGCTTTCGAGCGAATCCTTGCGGAAGGATTGGAACGTTACCCTTGCCAGATACTGGTATACCAGTTGCTGAGCAATCACTGGCATTTTGTGCTACGGCCTGCTGTGAATGGTGCCATGAGCAACTTTTTGCGATGGGTGACATTGACGCATACGCAGCGTTACCACGCTCACTACGATACTTCTGGGGAAGGGCATGTTTACCAAGGGCGATTCAAAAATTTTCCAATCCAAGACGATACCATTTTTTCGTCGTTGCGCGGCACGTTGAACGCAACGCCGTGCGTGCAAACTTAGTGGATCGGGTTGAAGATTGGCGCTGGGGTTCTTTGTACCGCTGGGTGTCACAACCGGAACCCGACCCAAAATTGCTTTCGGCGCGGCCGGTTCCCACGCTTCCGAACATGGCCACCAGCAGGAGCAGCACGATTTGATCGAAACGTTGATGGCAGGCGATATTTACAACGAAGGTGAATACGGTGCCAAGTCAACCTTCACCGCTATCCTTGGTCGCGAAGCTTGCTACTCAGACAAGGTTATCAAGTGGGACGAGTTGCTTACCAAGGGACGCGATTTGGCACCGGGCATCGATCAATACACGCTCGAAACGGCTCCACCAACGGTTCCTGATTCCGAAGGAAATTACCCGCACCCGACTCCAGGGAAATACAACCCGTTCGTGTAATGAATGACGAACTTTGAGTCATCCCTGGCGTCGTTCTCGCATGACGGGAACGACGCTTTTTTTGGGCCTGTGTTGGGCAAATGAGTGTCGCCTTGCGCTCCGCGAAGAGCATTCTTTCGCGGATAGGCTGTGAGCCTATTTGAGCCGGTTGGATTTGCGGCAAAATGGTAACCCGACGCGTCAGCGAGGCAGCGGGCAGATCCTCGCTAATGCGTCGGGTTACCAATGAGCACCCGCGGAACCATTGAGGACAATGGTTCTACAATGAGCGGCTTCGCCGCTCGAAAAATACAAAACTGAAACTTAGGTTCGCCTTAGAAAAACGGGCTGGTGCAGCTCTCGAATGCGACAAGGGTTCAAGGCATCATCATCTGCGACGTGAATCAGTGCAGCGAGTCAAAATTCTTCATGAAAAAGACGTAGTTCTCCCAGCTCTTAATTCGTAAGATGATTTTGCGCACCAAGGATAACGCATGAAAATGATGAGTATAAACTGCGATACTTACTTGCGAGCCGGTCGGTAGATTGAGTTTATCAACGTCATCGCCATATTCGAAGAAGACAGGAATATCATCGTTGGCGGCGGCTGATGTTGGCGCTCCGATCTGGCCGTTGCCGATGAACTGACCTTCTCGTATGATACCTTGAATTCGGGACACTTTTGCCTGAAAAATTTGTCCTGGGTGAGCTTGGAAAGCAAGCTCTGCCTCGAGCCCCTCTTCAATGCCTGCGATTGCATTTTGCGGAAACGAAGCCACCAAGTAGCGTTTCTCGTTTGGAACAAACAGCATGGAGGCAGCGACGGCAAATGGGGTTGCCATTTGTCCCGGACGCATTGAAACAAATGTCACGTATCCATCGCTTGGCGCACGTACCGTCGTCTGTTCGAGATCCCAACGTTTACGTTCCAATTCCGCGATCGCTTGTCGCACGTCGGGATTCATCCCATCGCTTTCCGCTTCGAGAGCGATCTTGGCTTCGAGTTCGGACGCTTCGGCTTGCTTCAAGGACTCTCGAACGGCAGCAAGTCGGTTTGCACCCGACTCCAATTTCTCGTTTGCTGTCTGCAACGTATTCTTCGATTGATTCAATTCTGCCGAAAGAGCTTCGGCCTTCATGACCTCACTTTCTAGTTCTCGTTTCGAAACCGCGCCGGAAGGAGCAAGCTCTTTGGCTCTCGCTAAATCGGCATTCGCAAGTTTAAGACGGCTCTGCGTTTGCTCGATCTGAGCTTGAGCGATTGCCACCGCGATGCGAGCCTGCCGATCGTACTCGGACTCCGAAGCCAAAAGATTGGCGCGGGCGGCGGCTGTCGCTGCTTGAGCCGACGCCAGCTTGGCATCGAGCTGATGTGCTTTGGCGTCCAAGCCAGCCAGCATCGCTTCCAATCGATCAACGTCCAGTTGATAAGGTCTTGGGTCTATGCGAAATAGTACATCACCCTCTTGCAGTGGTTTATTGGGGGTGACCGGGACTTCCGTAACGATCCCCCGTACTTGAGGCATGATTTGCGTGACTGTCGCGTAAAACCTACCGTTGTGACTGACCGGGTGGCATACCGAAAGCAGGATGAACAAACTAAAGAGCATCACAATCCCACCAAGAATTGCCGTACAAACTGTGTAGGTTGTAATCGGAACAAGCCGGAACTTTTTAAAGACCAACCAGCAAACCAAACCATAAGTTCCCAAAATTAATTCAATCACTTGGAACCCGATCTTTTTTTCGAACCTGCGAGGGATGCCAACGAGGGATGGCGCTCTAGCTGAACCAGGCGCCGTTCTAGTTCTGAGATTTGATCCGATACTTTGTTAGATAGCGGAATAGAAGACGTGTGATCGGACAAATGAACACCCTCCTCCGGTTCCTTGTGAGATAGCGCCCAAATGTAAACCAACGGCCAGATCGCATGAAGGGTAAACAAGCTCAACCAGCAAGCCACGTAAATCGCATCTTGCTGCGGATGGTTTCTATGCTTGGCCGCTTCGTAAGGCAGCTCGTGAATGTAAATGAATGTGTAGTAAACAACTACAAGTACAGCCAGGATCATCCCCAGCGCAAGATAATTCAGGAACACGATGGGTTAACCTCCGTTGTTACAGGTTATAGAGATGAATAGTTTCGATCGGAGAATGGTAATACGAACATTTGGGTGACAGCAAGGTGTGTAAGCGCGAAACTCGCTCTATCGTCGGCGGTCTATCGCTACGATCCTTCTCTGACGCATCCGTCGGTGCATCGCGGAACTTGGTGAGATGAGCGATAAAGCCGACTGTCACCGGGTCACATTAGCTACGAGAACGATATGTACGTCAGTCTTTCCAGGCTGACTCGGAGAAATACGCGTCAGCCTGGAAAGACCGACGTACTTTATTTCGGGACTGTTCCTTGATATCCGCTCGCCCGTTGATCATGCATCACGTCCGCTGGTGTGGGCAGCGGCATTGACGTGTCGATCGGTGGTAATGTATCGATCCACTGCGGTGCCAAGGGCCCGACGAACATGCCGATCAAGCTGGCAGCTAATCCGTGCAACTGCGCTGGAACCAACGGGTCGTCGCCGCCCATGAACTCCACCGCAAGCCAAGCTGACATACCAAGCGAAAAAAGGAAGGTGACTTCGTCGCTTTCGAGAAAATCTTGTTCGAAGGATTTCAACTGCACAACATTGAGTTTTTTAGTAACCAGCTAAGTTCCAGTTTTGCACTGTTTGCATATCAAAAAGCTCGCAAAGCGAGCCTTGTAGAACCATTGTCCTCCATTGTTTGATACCCTGGATCGTGAGCACCCACAGAACCATTGAGGACAATGGTTCTACAATGAGCGGCTTCGCCGCTCGAAAAGTGCAAAACTCGAACTAAGGACCGTTCGATCAATAACTGTCCGTTTTTTGAAGTGGGATAGGACACGTTTATCAACAACGCTACCAGAGTTTCCCGATCCTAGACGATGAGCATTTCTTCATCGTGTGCCGCGACGTGGAGCGGAAAGCGTTGCGAGCAGGTTTTGTCAAAAATGCCGAAGACTGGCGTTGGAGTTCGTTGTGGTGTTGGCTTAAAAATCTGGAACCCGATCCGAAGCTTTTTACCGGCTTGGCCGATTCCACGATTGCCCAATTGAGTTGCACGAATTAATCAAGCACTCGCACAGCATAAGCTTGATGCAGTTAGATTGTCGGCGCAGCGTGGCCGGCCGCTGGCTAATGATGGCTGGCTGATGATGGCTGGGTGGAGGCGACTGCTCGACGACTCAATATGGAGTCAAAGATGCGCCCCGAGGCCGTCAGCGAGTGCGTCTCGAATTACAAAATGCAAGCGAAGAAGCCTGACCCATTTTCATTACTCATTTGCATTTCCCCATTTCTCGCAGTAAAACTTCCGCCGACTCCTCGTCACAGCGTATGCGGATCGATTCTCTGATGGAGTGCTTTGCGGGCGTTGAAGACCCACGGATCAATCGCCGTCGGCGACATCTGTTGATCGATCTGATTGTGATTTCTATTTGCGCTGTGATTTGCAATGCCGATATCTGGAAAGACATCAGTATTTGGGGCCAAACTCATCAAGCCTGGTTGGGGCAATTCTTGGAACTCCCCAATGGCATTCCCACTCATATCGCCGCAAGTTTCGAAAAGATTTTAGAAGACGAGAGTATTGACGTGGACCACCAACGTCGTCGCGTCATTGACCGCAAACGACCGCACGGTCGGCATGAAGAACGCTACTACTACACGCTTCCGGTCCCGACACCCTTCGAACAGCATCCGAGTGGGCGCGGCTGAAGAGTATTGGCATGACCATCACGTATCGAGCAAAAAGCGACACTGACTTCGTCGATGGAGAAGTTCGGTACTACATCATGGGCTTCCGCAATGATGTGGAGCGATTTGCCGAGGCGGTTCGAGGTCATTGGGGAATTGAAAACTCATTGCACTGGGTGATGGATCTAACGTATCGCGAGGATGAATCAAGAATTCGCAAGGACTATGGTGGCGAGAACGTGAGCTGGCTGCGCCACCTGGCAATCACGCTGGTGAAGAACGAAACGACGCTGAAGGACAGCATCCGCGCCAAACGAATTCGGGCGGGTTATGACACGTCCTACCTTGAGAAAGTTCTGGCAGCTATACCGGTACCAAATTAAATGCGCTCACCCTGCCGTGTGTCTGAGCTTGGCGACTGACTTCATTGATGATTACCAATGCATCGAGCGGAGACAACATGTGATCGTTATTCACATCAAGTCGTGGATTGAATGGCAGGGGACGGCCGTCAACAAGTCGCGCAGGATGATGATCAGATGCCAACGCATCAAGGACTATTCTTGCGTCATCAAGTGTCACCTGACCGTCGCCATTCGCATCTTTGGAATTAACGTTGATCCCTGCTTCGGAGCGATTCACCGACAACGAGATATTTTCGTCCCAAATTTCGTTGCGCCCTTCGTTGTCTGGAGCCGCAAAAACGGCATCGTGAACAGCGACATTTGCTATGGGTCCTGCCATATCCTCCCGAGGTTGTATACTTATTGCGGCGATCGGGTCCGCGAATTCTCCTTCGGCTGAGCCGTGGTGACAAGGAGTCGCAATAGTTCACATCTGCAGCAAACAAGGCCCGACTTTCAAGTCTCTAGAGCCTGAGCGCTCGACGGGCTCGGGGATTATTTTTTACGGCCCGTAATCTTAGAGTTTGGTGCCTAAGAATTTGGTGATTGTTGGTGGTAAACAGGTATGTAAACATCTTTTTTCGCTCGAGTCTGAGTTGATGGATAGACATCGGGCAACTCCCAAAAAAAGAGTTGCAAACCTTATGTCCTACAACAAGTACGCGCCAATACGGTCAAACCTTTCAGCAAAACCGACATCTGAAGAAAAGAGCGAAAGTGTTGCGCATCCGGCAACACTTTCGCCATAACTGAATGGGCGTTCGCGACGTCCGAACTTGCACGACGCGGGCGGTAGTTTTGGATGTAACGGTGTCAATTGAAGTGATTACTTCAGTAAGACATCACCCAGTCGGTAGATGTAGATCGTCCCGTTGTCGTTGATGGCAGCAATGTGGCGGCCATCGGGATGCACCGCAATATCGCGGACAGTTCCAGGCAGCTTTGCAGACCAGACCGCTCGCTGTGCGCGCCAATCATAAACGGCCAACATGCTGTTTCCTGTGACAACGTATCGTCCTGTCGGATCAAACTCGATGTCGCCTGTATAACCAATGGCCTGAAACGACAATTTCGTAGGCGGATCGGTTTGCAAATCATAGACGTTGATTGGATAGCCCGGGCTGGAATTGCCGACGAACCGACCATCGCCAGACAGAGACAATGGACCCTCAAGGCTGTCGAGGTCAATTGGTTGCTGATTCGGCTTCGCAAGATTCCATACTTGCATGGTCGATGCGTCGCGCACACGGGTCAGCGCTAATCCACGATCTAGATAAACTTTCCAATTTCCGTCGCCAACTGAAGTTGCAGCGATCTCCTGTGACCATAGAACTTTCCCGATCCTCGCTGTTGCCTTGGCCTTGTCAATCGACATTTCGCAACACTCGATTAGCCATCTGGGCGAGTTTGATCCAAGCGACTTGATTTTCACCAGTTCACTGCCGTTCGAGCCAGCAACGATTACGTGCGGGGTCGGGTAAACCGGCAATTCACGAAGTTTTTGCGGTCGAGGACCGCTGAGATCAAATAGGTACTTCGACCCGATCGTCGTCACAGTGGTGTCTTTGTCGAATGACCAATTGCCCAGTGCTGGATCGAGCGGCGGCAAGTCACACTCTGGCACGTGAATGGGCTCTTTCCCCGAGACATCGTACAGCGTTGCTCCATTCCATCCTGTCACCGCCAAATAATGTCCATCGGGTGAAAAATCGATTTCCGTCGGTAAGGTAAACGGTGGCGCTGGTCGAATCTCTTTCACTTTCGACCCGCTGAGATCAAACAACCGGATGTAACCATCATGACTAACACCGGCAGCCAGGGTTTTACTGTCTGGCGAAAACGCAAGCGAAACAAGATGTCGCTGGCAATCGATGGGGTCGATCGACTGCCAGCGATTTTGTTGACGGTGTTCAAGTATCAGTTCATTGGTATAGCCGCCGGCAATCCAATTTCCATCGGGCGAAACAGCATTGGTGTACGCATCTCGCAGCGGCAGGTCACTGTTCTCTGGATGGAGTACGTCTTTCAACTGACGCTTTCTATTTTGGTTGACAACTGCGAAACTCGCATCCTGTGGATACCACCAGCCGCCCACCTGTTCAACTGCATCACCAATGTGAGGCTGGCCTTGTTCGTCCCATTTCACGGGCCACTTAATCGTTTTGACCGCCAAAATATCATCAATCACTCGCAGTACGAGCAGTTGATCGTTCTGAAGCCATTCCAAGTCTTCCCAACTATCATGGCTTTCATGCTTATTATCGACATCAAGCGGCAGTTCGTCGACGAGCACAGGCATCGCGTCATCCAAACGCCAGACAGCTAATTGGGACTTGCTTGTAGTTACTAGCCAACGATTGTCACGGCTAAACACACTAAGTCGCACCGGTTTGCTGAGCGGCGTTGCGTACAGTGGCTCGATCGAAACCGAGGCAGCATCTCCATTAATTCTGTAAAGTCGAGTCCCTAATGCAAGTCGAGAACCATCAGGACTGATCGCAGCCATGGCACCGGGCAATGACTCGCTTTTAGGTTCAATCAGTCTTTCAGGCGCATGGAGCGCCCACGCCCAAGATCGCGAATCATGGTCGCCAGTGGCAATGACAAAGCGTCCCAGCGGATCGACGACCGGCGGACCACCATATAATCCGTTCCCCCAAACTCGTCGCGCGTGTTCGCCCACTACCGCGACGACTTCCGGCGGTTGCCAATCGAAACGCTCGCTCGCTGGGATGTTGTCCGCGATTAAGCGATCGGCTGTGTATTTGGGAGCGGCGAGCGCTGTCAATGGAGGCAAGCCTGCAACGACCGGTGTGGCTTGCGGGTTAGGGGCAATCGCCGGCAGTGACTCAACATTCGGGTGCCCTTCATTTAGTGTAATTTCGACGCTCGATGGTTCTTTCCCCTGAGTGTTGACGGAAACAGTTTGCTCGCTGCCATCTGGATAGCGAATATTAAATGTAATCACGGCCAAAAATGCCAACGCTCCGGCAAGTCCTCCCGCGTAGTAAAGGGCCGCGAATCGCGATCGAAACCTGCCGTTTCCATGAGCGGCTGAAACCTTGCGAACAGGTAGCTTGGGAACAGGTTGATTGCTAACCATTCGCTGATAACGATGCTTGACCTCACTGGCGTCACCAGGACGCTCGGTTGCACCTCGCGCCAACAGGCGATGAGTCAACTGTGCTAATTCTTCTGACACACTGGCGTTGAGCGACTCAATTTGAGGTGGGGTTGCCACAGCCAGAGCGTTCAACTGACTGAGCAAATCCTTACCACCAAAGGGAAGGCGTCCGGTCAACATGCGATAGACCACACAGCCCAGACTGAACAGGTCGCTGCGCCCGTCCAGCGGTTCACCGCGTGCTTGTTCGGGGGATAAGTATTGAGCGGTGCCAATCAACAATCCTGATTGCGTCAGCCCATCAATTCCGGACATCGTTCGCGCGAGTCCAAAGTCCAATAGTTTGACATTCAATTCTTCGCTGCCGACATCACCCGCAGGCGATTCCAACCAGATATTCGCTGGCTTGATATCCCGATGCAGCAATCCGCTTTGATGGGCGGCGTGCAGTCCGTCCGCGATTTGCGATGCGATCGTGGCAGCTATTTTTGCAGACAGTTTTCCTTCTCGCTGCAACCGATCCTCCAGCGTTTCGCCTCGCAGCAGCTCCATCGCAAGGTAAGGCACATTGCCGCTTTGGCCGACTTCAAAAATCGTCACCACATGTCGATGATGGACCGCCGCAGCCGAGCGCGCTTCGCGCAAAAATCGCTCTCGACCGGACGCATCCTCAGACATCCGTGGCAACATAACCTTCAAGGCAATTCGTCGACGCAAACGCAGGTCTTCAGCTTCAAAAACCGTTCCCATCCCGCCACGCCCTAGTAGGCGAAGGACACGAAAATTCCCAAGACGACCAATTTCATCGGGCGATTGAGCAGGTTCGAAAATAGAATAATCAATCTCAGGCTTCGCTTGGCCACTTCGCGACACCTGGGTCTCAGCGGTGGCAGCCAGTTGAGTTTCGATAGCAGACTGCACACGACGGGTGAGTTCAACGGCCGAAACATCGTTCGTCTCCGGTGACCATCCTGCTTCGCGAACGGACAGCAGCCAAGGATCAGCAGCACCCACCTCCGCCATGACTGCGGCACATGCGCTGCAAAGAAGCAGGTGCGATTCCAATTCGTTTGATAGCGATGTAGCGGCATCTCCGCTGGCAATTCGCTCTAAGAGCATTCGATCTGGGCAGGGCGACAACTGATTCATGGCAAACTCTCAAAGCCAGGGGCTACTGGACGAAGAAATAGCTTAATCAAAGACTGAAGTGCGAACGAGGACCCGAATCCGAGCGCCTACACTCCTCGAAATTTCGCGATCCTAAGTTATATGCGCCTCACTCGCTTGATCTTTCCTAAGCCATCTTTTTTTGTCGAAGTAATGCCGCCCACCTGTTGCGGGCGGCAATTGCCGCGATTAACTTTCATCAAATCCTTTCTGAATAACCACTTCTCACCCATCCACTCAAAGTGTAGCTGTGTTGCTTGGCGACCCCAATCCAACGACGTCCTACTCGCTGCTAGAGCGATTGCGGAACGTTGAGGACCGCGCTGCGCGTCTGCAGGTCATCGAAATCTACACGCCATTCCTGTTCCAACAGATTCAACGCAAGATCGGGCTTCAAGACAGCGACGCGGAGGACGCGGTTCAGGAGGTATTAATCAAAATCTGCACGGGAATAGTTGAGCGACAATACGACCCAGAAAGGCGAGGCTTTCGTAGGTGGATGGCGACCGTTGCTCGTAACGAAGCACTGGCGCTGTTAAGAAAACGTGGTGTGGTTGGCCGCAGCGTCGGCGACGCGGGACTTAGCGGTGTTGTCGAGATTGACAATATGGATGAAGTATTCGAGCGCGAGCATCAACAATATCTGCTGCAAACTGGCCTGAAACAGATTCGACCGGAGTTCAAGGAGCAGACCTGGCAAGCTTTTTATCACGTCGCGATCGAAGGTCGCCCCGCCGCAGAAGTGGCCGCAGAGTTGGGAACGACCGCTAATGCCATCTACATTGCCCGTTGCAAAGTCCTACGCAGACTCAAAGAACACTTGGCAGACATGCTGTAAGATCGCCGAGCACAACAATCACGCTTGTCGCGGTAAGAAAAACTAGTTGTCGCTCTGCAGTGATTGATGTATATCGCACGTCGCACGATAAAACAATTGTTCAAAAATATCCGAGAGTTGGACAAACAATCGACTTTCGAGGAAAAGTTTGATTAGATGTGCTTCGTCGCACTCGCATTATAATACATTTTGGTTTTCCAATCTAATCTCTGAAACTCTGTACGAACGTCTTTGCAAGTAAACTGGTTCGGGGTCGATCAATAAATAGGATTACTGCCGAGCAGAACTGCATAGATCGAGGACCACTGTACTTTTCCCGTATCAAGTGTTTGAGCGAATGACATTTCTGCGGCATACATCAAGCTTGAAAGCTGAGTCGCATCTTTAGCATCCGTGCCCCACATCATGTGATAACCTGTGTATTTTCCCCAACGATCATAAGCGAAAAAGTCATAGTCGTAGTGGTAAGCAATTGCGTTGACTTGAATGTTCGTCCCTGTCGAAATGCCCTGGGCATTCACTGTAAGCCAGACCGAGCCAAATGCAGTCAGTGCAATTGGCACTGTTGTCGCGGAATCTTTTAACAGATTAAGGGAAAGCGACATGCCGTTACTACCAGTGATTGTGGCCTGACCATACCAAATGTTTTCGAAGCGATCCTTGGCGGAAATGGTAACGTTGAATGATTGCCGCGAAGTCACGGCAGTCGGCGCGCTGAGCGTTACGGAGGCAACACGATCTGGAACGATATAAAATGAAATCGACTGGGTACCAATTAAGTACGGACTTGGGATATTTGTGGCGCGGACTTTGAAAATGTAAGTTCCTGCAACAGTCCTTGTTCCGCTCACAAAACCACCGTCAGAAATCGTTACGCCAAGAGGAACACCTGTACCGACAAAATGGTTAGCTAAAGCTCCGCCAGCAGCACTCAGTTGCGTGCTGAAAAAACTGCCTGCTGTTGAAGGCGTTAGGGTCAGTGGGCGCAGAAGATAATTCAGGTTCGCGCTTGAGTCCTTCGTCAATTCAACAACGCCTGTCGCTAGTGTGCTAGGAATAGTTCCAAACTTACTGCATGTCCGGAGAATGCCGTTACTACTTAAGAAGTAAAGCGATCCGTCAGGGGAAGATTCCATCGTCTTGACTGCAACATCAACGATTTGCCCTCCGCCATAGGATGTTGTCAGTTCTTTTCTGAGTACCCCATCCTTATGAAGAACATACAGGAATCCGTCGCCTGTATTCACCATCTGTTTTACGCCACTATCCACGAGGGACCAACCCCAGTCGCCCGGCTTGACAACAAAGACATCCCCAAATTCATCAAGCGTTGCCGTGATTGGGCCGTTCCATTGGTTGAATCGGCTCATCCAGAACTTATTATCATTGCCTTGAAAAATCAGTTCTGCTTTAGCGTCCCCATTCACATCGCGATAATATGCCTGGCCAGGAATAAAGGTCCCGCCGTGCTGCATCGTGATCTGAGGTCCCGAAAAACTAGTTCCCTGTGAAAGCGACAACCAAAAGCGGTTGTTTACACCCCGAAAGATCAAGTCCGCTTTTGAATCTCCATTCACATCGGCGTAGGAAGCTTGACCGGCAACAAACGTGCCGCCATGTTTCATGACCGATTGGGGCGAATCGAATCCCGTACCGTTTGAACGTGACAGCCAAAACTGATTATCGACACCTTGAAAGATCAAATCCGCTTTTGAATCCCCATTCACATCGGCGTAGGAAGCTTGACCGGCAACAAACGTGCCGCCATGTTTCATGACCGATCGAGGCGAATCGAATCCCGTACCGTTTGAACGTGACAGCCAAAACTGGTTATCGACACCTTGAAAGATCAAATCCGCTTTTGAATCACCATTCACATCGGCATAGGAAGCTTGACCCGCAATAAACGTGCCGCCGTGTTCTACCGTCTGCATCGGTTGTGATAGCGATAAGCCTGTGAGAAGCATTCTCTTTTCAAGCGTTTCCATTGAACTAACGCGTAAAGTCGACCTGAACTTTCGCTTTCCGCGGGAGGTTCGACGAATCGGAGTGCATTTCCCCATTGCGTTTAATATCGAGTAGATAAGGTTAGTTTTCATTGCTGGTTTTCGTTGTTTTTGACTTTGCTGATTTAGATGGTAGAGGCCAAGCCTCGGTTCACCCAGATATATGCGCCGCAATTGCATCACCTTTCGAAAACTTCCAAAGTTTTGAAAAATCCCTCAATAACTCTCAAAAGATGCGATGGTCTCGCATTAATAGTTACAGCCAGCGGGATGCGGTTCCAGCTAAAGATCACGCCGTCCCGGCTATTGGAACGCTTGAAGTGGCGTTAAACACATTGCCGAGAAGGACTTATAAAATCGGTGGAGCGAAACAGTGTGGTTGCCCGAGGCGTAGGCGACGCGGGACTTAGCGGCGTTGCCGAGATCGACAATATCGATGAAGTATTCGACCACGAGCATCAACAATATCTGCTGAAAACTGGACTTAAGCAGATCCCACCGGAGTCCAAGGAGCAGACCTGGCACCCTTTTTATCAGGTCGCAATTGCTAGTCGCAATTGCTAGTCGCAATTGCCGGTCGCCCCGCCGCTGAAGTGGCAGTGGAGTTGGGAACGACCGCCAACGCCATCTACATTGCCCGTTGCAAAGTTCTTCGCAGGCTCAAAGAACGCCTAGCAGACATGCTTTGAAAATCCAGCGTTTCTCGCAAACTCAATATGCCGGTAGTTTTCCCTCGCTGCACGACATCGTCTCGCTGTCCTCATCCTCTCCGCAATGAGTTCACTTTAAAAAATCTCAACAAACCGAGAAAGGATTCTCGTCGGTCTGCATACATCGAGTGTGGTACGTCACTTTTTCGTCGCATACGGGCAGACAGTGCTTCATTGCGACGACGACATCTACTAGGGAACGAGACCGATGACCAAGAACCGCATGCATAAAAATAAAACCAGACTTCGCACCAGACGTCGGTTACTGCTTGAAAAATTAGAAAACCGTGAAGTTTTCGCAGGCGATGTTACTCCAGTCTACTTATCGAACGACGGTGTACTCCACATCGTAGGTACCGATTCAGCGGATTCCGTGGTTGTCAGTGGGAGCCAAGGTCATATCGACGTAGCTTGGCTCAATCAACGCACGAACCACTTCGATAATGTTAAGCAGGTCGAGTTTTGGGGTGGCAATGGAAACGATTCATACACAAGTCTTGCCAATGACCTGCGGTCGTTCGTCCATGGTGGTGCTGGCGATGACGTCATCTTCGGTACCAATGACTACGATGGACTGTATGGCGATGATGGTAGTGATACACTGAATGGCAGCACCGACTTTGACAGCATCTATTGGAACAACGGAGTGCTCTATGTCACTGGAACTGATGGCAATGACGTTATCGAGTTTGTTCGCAACGACGGACGCGCTTATCT
>JAYVSE010000461.1:0-2341 GCA_043775635.1 Planctomycetaceae bacterium
CCGCAAGGACATGAATTGCAAGCGGTACTCTGGGCTAATGACTCATTCTTGGATGACATTACCGATTCTCGCGGCGGAATCGCCCTCCTTGAATCCCCAACCAAGACAGCTACCACCTTCAAAATCGCCATTGAAGATGTCCCACTAGGTGCTCGTGTTCCGACGAAGAACCCGCGACCGTGGGATTACGACGACAGCCTGCCTGAACCAGTCCAAGAAACTTGGGCCAAGATTTCGCTCACCGTCGAACGTGAAGATGGCGGCATCGTCGATGCCGAGCTGATTCGCCCTCGCGCTTGGGTCGAGGCCAACGGCATTCACGCGGGCCAGTTACTGCCGCTGAATATCGCAGAGCTAAATGTCGCCGGTTTTGCTCACATCACCGCCGTTGACCCATGTCCGATGATCTCCAGTGGCGAAGGCAGTGTCATCACTGGCCGCTTCACAACGCGGCAAGTCGACATCATCGCGCGCGCCGAAATCCTCGGTGCCGACGGCACGATAGAAATTCTCGAAGGCACAACCACGCACCCAATCTGGTCGCTCGATCGTCAAGACTGGGTTGAACTCGGTGAACTCAAAGAAGGCGAATGCCTGCAAGGCCAAGATGCTATTGCCGTCCTTCTCACTCACGCCATCGTCAACCGATCAATTTCTGTTTACAATATCGAAGTACATGGCGAGCATGTGTACGAAGTTGGGACGCTTTGCATACTTGTCCATAACTCAACTCCATGCAGCCCGAACGTCGCCGCGTCGGTGGGGTCAGCGGCATCACCTGCCGTGCGTTCTGGTCTAAATACCACCCTGGAAGCAACGGTTCAGTCAGTCACAAACATCGCGCAAAGTATAAAGGGAACAATTTCAAGAACTCGCGATGAGGCGAGGCAGCTAGCCGAACAGATTGCCAGCCACAACGGCATATCAAATCCAATAATTATTGAACATATTCCTGGCAGAGGGCAACTGCCCCATTTTCATGTTGAAGAAATGCATTGGTGGCATTTTTGGTACTAAGGTTTTAATCTTTATTATGAATATTGACGAGTCATTGCAAGCGATGCGATACGGCGAAGATTGGCTTGAAGCACCCGGTTTGGGCACGTCATCGGTTTTCTATATGTTTTTATGCGATCTACTTTTTGCTGAAAAAGGATCGTTTTCGATTGTGTTGCGGACCAACCCTTTTCAAGGCCCTTATACGGACCATGGATGGATTCAGCAATGGCATGATGTGCCGTGCGAAATTGCCAGCCTACCGGATTGGTTGGGAACCAATGTAACTTACTACAGAAACGGCCTTGAAGAATGCGGAAGTACGGAAATCAGGACATATCACACGGATTCGTCAACTGAAAAATTGTTGCTCTCTGCACAAACAATCTTCAGTTGGGCACCTCCTGTTCCAGATGACTTCGCCGCCTACTCCCAGGAAGGCAAATTGTTTTTATACGCAAATCGACATGAATCTGAAGTGTTTATACGAAAGAAAACACGAATCGGCGAGCGACTACTTGCATGGCGAGAAGCTAAATTGACATTGGAAACCAATAACGAATATACCGTTGACGGGGCAATCAAAGGGATAGAGCATTAGAGCATGTTGTTGAGAGAAGTCCTTCGGCATGTTGTAAGATTAAGTCTGCATAAGGCCGGGCTTGAAGAAGCTTCACTGGGGATCGCAGTAAACGCCAAGGCACCAACTTGGAACTGGTGATCTCGAATCTGGCGTCACTCGACGGTGTCATCGCCGGGTTGGTCAATCCCTTTAACATCGTGGAAGCCGCCGCTTGGAAAACTTACACGGACACCGCAGCGGGTGCCGTGAAAGATTGGAGCCATTCGATGGCTGATTACACCGAGACGTTCGCCAATGCACGCATCGCCGCAGCGGTCGCCTTCAGTCACACCGAAGCGACGGAGGCTAAGGCGGCTGGCGATTTGATCGCGGCGGCGAACACGGTCTGGACGAACTCCATGGCCGACGCCGACAAGGTGTATTCCGATGCGATGGCCGTTGCTGCTCATACGGAGACCGATCTGCTGGCCGCCGCGAATAAGGCTAAAGACATCGCCGACAGTACCGCGAGGCTGAATTACACCAACACCGTCGCGCCATTGGCGGTCACGTTGGCCGAAGCGCTGAGCGGCTTCGGAGTGACCAGAGTGACGGCAATCGCCACTGCTGGTGAGACACTATCGAAAGCCACCGCCGATGCAGGCGTAACGTTCGTGGGCGCGCTGGCCAGCCCCGGAATCGACTACGCCACAGCGATGGCGGAAGCGGACAAGACCTACGCGATCACGATGGCCGGGATCAGCAAGGACGAAAGCGTCGCCT
>JAYVSE010000462.1:0-4320 GCA_043775635.1 Planctomycetaceae bacterium
CGGGCCCTGGACCAACACCGGGCCCTGGACCAACACCGGGCCCTGGACCAACACCGGGCCCTGGACCAACACCGGGACCAGGACCAACACCGGGACCAGGACCAACACCGGGACCAGGACCAACACCGGGACCAGGACCAACACCGGGACCAGGTCCAACACCAAGCCCAGGTCCAACACCGGGACCAGGTCCAACACCAAGCCCAGGTCCAACACCAAGCCCAGGTCCAACACCAAGCCCAGGTCCAACACCTAGCCCAGGTCCAACACCTAGCCCAGGTCCAACACCTAGCCCTGGTCCAACACCTAGCCTAGGTCCAACACCTAGCCCTGGTCCAACACCTAGCCCTGGCCCAACACCAACCGTGCCTGTTTTCGATATTAATCATGTCTATTTTAGACGCAGTGATTACCAACCAGTAACGTCGGACAATCCGATTCGTGAATCCGATAGTTTTACGGTTGAAGTGGTTCTGAATGGCTTTGATTCTGGAACCTATGTCGTAGCCCCAACGTTAACGATTGAAATCGACGCTAATTTTGACAACATATTCTCTGCTGACGAGCGATTGGAAGAAAGCGGAATTGATGTCGGTTACCATGAGGGTTTAACCGTTGTCTTTCGCGACGATGGTAAGCCGCCAGGTGATGGTGGGCCTTCGAACGCGGCTAAGGTCCACATCCACTTCGGCAATAGTGGCAATAATGACATCGACACGACGATTGAAGTAAAAAATGTGGACCCGGTTTTTGTTTCCGCACCGGTCATCACCCGCTTCCGCAACGCTGACGACAAACTCGTTGTTCGTGCCGCTGCAACGATCTTTGACCCCAGCAACCAAGAGTCGTTCAAATTCAAGGCTAATTGGGGTGGTAACCCCAGTGACAACACGGAACACAACTACGTCTATTCAGCGGCGCTTGATGACCCCAACCTGAGCAAATATCGGGATGTTGTCGTGGACCGGATCGTCGAAAATGAAAGCACGTTCGTCGCCCTTCCGCTCGTGCTGACCATCGCTGATGACGATACCGGCTTATCGAAATACACGCTTAAAGCAGCAGACGTAATTGTCAACAAAGATGATGACAACACCAACAACGTGGAAGATCTGCACGACTACGGTTTTGCTGACAACGACTTGATCGAATTTCCCATTGGCGACTTCATCACCGACACAATGAGGACCGGCACCGGTCAATATATTTTGCAAGCCAACAATAGCGCCGTGCTAATGTGGGATTCGGCAACGAAGACTAAGCAAATCAATTCGTATTACGGTGGCTCCAATTCCGGTTACACGGGCGAATCGATTCCCTACACGGGTCAGCAAACGATCTGGTTGGAAGGAGTTTCTCCGGGTTCAACCACGATCACGCTTGCTTGGCAAGGAACACCCGCAGGCGGTTCGACCGGTGACGGAAGGCCAATCTACGGCGGTTCCGTGACCGTCACCTCGTGGGGCATTGATGTCGATATCGATAGCGATAACACCCAAGCGATCGAGCATTCAAATTGGGAAGAGACACTCGAAGACAATCCATACGGGTTGGGAAAACTCATTTATCCCACCGATCCCCAATACACACCCGTTAAACTCACAATTGTCCCCGGTTTAGACCCATCTTTAACGTCCAGCAAAATTCAGTTTGACTTCCTCGCGGGCGGACATTCTGGTCTCGTCTACGTATGGAACCGGGCACAAAACGATCCCCTTCGCGACCCATCGACAAACTCAGTACTCGATGGTGGCAGTCGGATTTTTACTGGCGAGGAATACACGCTGTCCGACCTCAACTATAATTCCGCCACTGGCCAAATCGAAGTCTACATTCAGGCAATTCAAGTTTATGCAGGCCATGACACCAAACAGGATGTGATCACCAGGGGCAAACCGCTCGATGTGCTGAAAGCAAAGCTAATCACGCCAACGACGGCAACTGTTAGCGATTCCGTGCGATACATGGTTGTGACGACAGCGACCTTCTATCCGACTTTAAATGCTGGCATTGTGATCCGCAGCGCGATTGCGTCGGAGGGTGTCTACGGCCCGTTGGACCTGCCGCAGTATGCTTTGGAATTGATCAGCCCCTCGGAAGTCACTGATTTGCTTCAGGTGGACCCACTGGTCGCGCAATTGCTTCAGCCCAACTATATGTCCGCCGGCTTCAAGGCGGGATTATATCGCGACTACGTTTCGGGCGATTTTGTACTGGCGTTCGCTGGCACGGAGTACACGCCCTTAACACCCGATTGGCTGAACAATATTTGGCAGGCCAGCGGCCACGACTCGCCACAGTATGATGATGCGATGGAACTGGCAAGCTTCCTGCGCGATAGTGCAATATTACGACAAACAGGCTGGCGTGTTACCGGTCATTCCCTTGGCGGCGGCTTAGCCAGTGCCGCTTCGGTGGTGGCGGGTGTGCATGCGGACACTTTTAACGCCTCCGGCCTGCGCCGCGAGACGTTGCTTGTGCATGGCTTATCGGGAAACGTCGTTTACCCGGAACAAGAAATTTATCCTGGTTCACTCGCAAATTATGCGGCCGCAACGACCCTGATCACGGCATTCTATCTCGACTGGGATATTTTAAGCTTTGCTCAAGACCATCCGGAGTATCAGGTTGTGCTGTTCGGTACTTTATGGCCGACGACATCTTTGCCCTATCCCTATCCACCTGACTTTGTGCTGCCACAGGCGCTCGGCCTACGGTTTGAAATGGACGGCCCGCTGGACTTGGAAATCGGTGCCCTCGCCTATGCCGCACCAGCGGCCTTTGCTTTGATGGCTTTCTGCCATAAGAACGACTACCTGCAATACGGGCTGCTTGTGCTGGCGGACGAATGGGATAATGTCTCATGGGATGTTTATGGCGTTGACCTCATTGGTGACCATCGATGAGTACACGCTTATCGTTGATAGGTGTATTAATATCGTTAGCGGTATTTGGATGCAATCCGAATTTCGGGAAACGGCCATCAAAAAGAACGGCCACGAAGCCAGGCAGGGTTTTACCGCCACCTCGTAATGGTTCGTTCCACAAAATTATTCAAGAAGGGGGGCGGGACGGAAAAGACCGCCTGAAGGAGGTGAGACGATTGATCAACGAGGGGGCCGACCTTAACGAAGATCGTTTTGGCCGAACACCAGCCATGAATGCCGTGGCTTGGGGCGGCCAGTTCGATATCGCCCTGATGCTTCTCGATGCCGGAGCGGATTACAAAATCTATCAGAAAAGACAAAATGACAAGCTCGTCCATTTCGTTCTGGACGCAGATCGGCGGCTGCCGTACATGACTCCACTTCAAAAGACGCAATACTACCAATTGATTAAGTGGCTGGAAGACCATGGCGAATCGATCAGCCAAGCCCGGGCGGACTTGGACCGGTGGCGGCAATGGAGCCAATATACACTCGAAGAAATGAGCCGCAGGCACAAAGAGGAGCGCGCGCAGCGAGAATCGCAACAAGCGGCCAGCGCGGCGCAACGGCAACAAGCGGTCAGTGCGACGCCTCAGTCGGTGCCTTGATTTGTTCATCATGCATTTCCTCAGACGCTTTAACGTTGGTCACTCCCTGGGCGGCGGCTTAGCCAGCGCCGCTTCGGTCGTCGCAGGCATCCATGCGGACACTTTTAACGCCTCCGGCCTGCGCCGCGAGACGTTGCTTGTGCATGACTTATCGGGAAACGTCGTTTACCCGGAACAAGAAATTTATCCTGGTTCACTCGCAAATTATGCGACCGCAACGACCCTGATCACGGCATTTTATTTAGACTGGGACATACTAAGTTTCGTGCAGGACCGTAAAGAATGGCAGATTCCTCTTGTAAGTTACCTGCTTCCAACAATAACGATTGCGACGCCGGAAATAGGGTACTTATTTCCTTCGGCATTGGGCACCCGAATCGAAATGGACGGTTCGCTTGACTTCGAAATAGCTGTCTATGGTCCGATCCCAATGCCCATCCCTCTAGTGCCCATTCCCGCTGCATTTGCACTTATGGGGTTTTCGCATATGAATTCATATCTTCAATACGGTCTGATGGTCATCGCCGACGAATGGGACAACGTAACCTGGGATGTTTATGGTGTAAAGATTTTTGGTGATCATCGATGAACGAAAAGTCTCGAAGCCGATTTCGGCTTAGCTCCTTCTTCAATGATATTACGAATGCATTTATTCGACAACAGCGGGTGCTATGCTTGCTTGTTATACAGCGATTCCCGGCGAGCGGCGAAAAGTCGATTTTACCGATGATTTTTCGAGGTCGTTTTGCTAGCACTTCGCGATAGTCTGCCGTGTTGGATTCGGA
>JAYVSE010000463.1:0-26736 GCA_043775635.1 Planctomycetaceae bacterium
GCCGTAACGAGCTTGGTGCAGGATCTGTTCGATCGTGGCATGCAGAATGACGTGCTGGTCATTTCGTTTGGTGAATTTGGTCGCACGCCGCGAATCAACCCCGGTGCTGGACGCGATCATTGGCCCGGTGCGATGAGCGTTTTGTATGCCGGCGGTGGTTTGAAGATGGGACAGGTGATCGGTGCAACAAGCGACAAGGCTGAGTATCCGATCACCAAGCCTTATTCGCCAGGTTGTGTGTTGTCGACGATGTATCACACGCTGGGGATCGATTTCAAACGTCCGTTTTACGATTCCGGCAAACGTCCATTGCCAATCCTAAGCGAAGGCCAGCCGATCGAAGAATTGATCTGAACTAAGGTTTGGAGGTTTAGACACGTCTCGATGAACACCGCAACGAATGCCCTCGTTTCCAGGCGTTTGCTTTTATATACCCCATAACTTCACAAGGATCTTCGGCCACCCCCCAGCTTGCCTGGGAGGAGCCAATGATCATCACCAGAAAACGACTCTGATCGCCTTGATATCGCAATTCTCCAGCTTGCGACGCTGGAAGCGTCGCAAGCTGGAGAATTGAAGTCGGATGGGAAGCCTTCAATGTCTGGTTGTGATCCGATTCACCTGCCAGACAAGCTGGCAGGGGTCTTAGAAAAGTTGTGGGGTATAAAATGAGCTCTTGCCCATGGAGCGTACGGTCTCGGAGGCTCCGCTTGGAGCGTAGCGTCGATCAAATGAGGGTTAGCAATGCAGAGTAGAACAATTGTTCCAATCGTTTACCGAGCCATTGGGACAATTGCTGTACTCTAAACCAGTGGGAGTTAGTGTATCTCCCAAAAATAACGATTTTGATCAGGGAATGCCCGTGCGTCGACATTTGAATAACGCTCTTGTTTTGTTTTCGATTTTGCTGTTTGCGAGAGTTGGTTTCGCCGAGTTGCCGTCCATTCGATTTGATCGAATCTCGCCGCTGGGAGCGTCCGCTGGCACAACCGTCGAAGTAGAAATCGCGGGCTCGGATATCGAAGAAGTTCGCGCGTTGTCGTTTGATCATGCTGGGATCACGGCGGTGCCGGTCGAGGGCAAAGAACGATTCTTTTCCGTAACGATGGCAGCGAATGTACCTCAAGGTACTTATGACGTACGACTTGTGGGTCGCTGGGGCATCAGCAATCCGCGGCTGTTCGCGGTGGCACATGGATTTCAGGATATTATTGAAATCGAACCGAACAACGACTCGGCCCATGCTCAGGTGCTCCCGTTGAACAGCGCGTTGGCCGGGATGTCCGATGGAAACGGACAAGACATCTTTCGTTTCGCAGCCAAGACTGGTCAACGAATCGTGATCGACTGCCAAGCTGGCGTGCTCGATTCGATGCTTGATGCGACAATGTCGTTGTCAGCGATATCGAAGGCACCAAGCGAGGGCACACCAAGCGATCGTCAATTGCTAGTCAGTAGCAGCGATTACCATGGACGCGACCCCTTCATCGACATCACTTGCCCCGTGGATGGTGACTACGAAATTCTCGTCCATGATCTTTCTTACCGAGGTGGACTGCCGTATCGGTTGCTGGTCACCGACCATCCTTATGTCGAAAACGTTTTTCCTCGTGCCGTTCAAGCGGGACAGAAAGCAGAGTTGACGGCGTTGGGTCGAAATCTCGGTCCTCAAGCAACGCCTTCGCTGCGGCGCATTAACGATCAACCACTGCAGGAGTATCGCTTCACGATCGATGTGCCGACGGACATTTTGTCCAGCGGAGCTTATCGATTTGCCGAGCATCCCAGTGGTCATAGCGTCCTGCCAACCGCAGCCACTTGCACGATCAACGGAATTCAGGTCCAGCCCGTCGTCAATACAAATTCGCCTGCCGGAAATGTCGATGTCGTTTCACTAAACGCACAGACGTTACTCGTGGCTGAGACGCCGGTCTCCGTGGAGATCGAGCCTAATGACGAATCGACGGCAGCGCAAGCCATTTCGATTCCGACCATTATCAGTGGTCGATTTGACCAACCTCGCGATGCCGATTGGTTCGAAATCGAAGTTGCTCAATCCGGACAATATGCGTTTGATGTTTATTGCGAACGCATCAATGGTAATGCCGATCCCTATTTGGTCGTTATCGATGATCAAGGAAATCGCGTCACTGAGTTGGACGATTTCGGGCATCGTATCAACGCCTTTGATGGACATCTGCGAGATCCGTCCGGCATGGTCAGTTTGAATGAAAAACGGAAGTACCGAGTGCTGGTCCAGGATCGATATCAGCGCGGCGGCGCGCGTTACCAATATGTGTTATCCATTCGCAAACCACGGCCCGACTTTTTCCCTGCTGTCATCCATAGCCAGAACCCAGGACCTGGCGGTACCAACCTATGGCGAGGAGGTACGGTTTATCTGGACGCCGTGATTCACCAGCAAGATGGTTACAACGGTGAAATCACGTTCACCGCTGTAGACCTGCCGCCGGGTGTTCATTCCGTGCCAACGGTGATTAACAACAATTCACGCGGTGTATTCGTTTTATGGGCCGATGACAACGCCGCTGACTTCACTGGTCCGATCAAGATTGTGGCGAATGGAAAACGAGATGACGAAGTATTGCACCGCGAAGTGCGTGTTTACACACGAGTCGATTCCGGAACCAACTCTAGTCAGGCTACACGCAATCTTCTGCTTGCCGTCCGCGATTCCGCACCGTACCGACTGGAATGGGAGCAAGCTCAAGTCGAAGCAGAAGCAGGACAATCGGTTGCACTCAAGTTGCGTTTGACGCGGCGAGTTCCCGATTGGAAGAACGAAGTCACGATTCAACCGTTGGCGTTCCCAGGTAATTTTCAAATGCCTAACAGCAGCATCACCGGTGATCAACAAGATCTGGCAGTCACGATCACCGTGCAAAAAGGGACAAGGCCGGGCGCTTATACACTGGCAGTGTTAGGACAATCTCAGGTCCCATTTAACAAGGATCCTGCCGCCAAAGACCGCCCCAACACATTGGTCTCGCTGGCAAGTCAACCCATCACGATTATTATCAAGCCGGAACAGACTGCAAAATAGAACCCGCCGCTCACTAGTTCCACTGTTCCAAACATAGATACAGATCAATGTTTTTCACCGCGCGAACGATTGCATCTTTTTGAGCGTCACCAAACCCTTTGGCAAAACCTGGCGACTTCGTTGCTTTATCAGCAAAATCTTCAACGATTACGCCGACACGTGGAAATTTGCCACGTCGCACCAACCCCATCGCGCAGACACGAACCTTGGACTATCCATTGCCACCGAGGACTACACGGTCTTGAATCAGCGCAACTTTCACCCCATTCTGGCGGCGGAAATCGCCGCGCCCATACCGCTATAGCCACCGCCAACCACAACAAAGTCATATTCGTCGGATCACAAGACCTAACTTCCCATTGGCTAGTATTTGATATCTTGGTGTAAAGTCATTGGTTGACCTATCAGGCGATTTTAAAGACGAGATTTTCTCGATAAAAACATATTCTACGCCTTCTCCATGGAGATAAGGGTGACTAAAATCACGTCATGGCGTTTTGAATGAGTGTGCCGGGATGGCTGCTCTGGCGGTAACGGACTTAAGGTGACTAACGTTGGTTCCCCTGTCCGGCGAATCAAAATTTCTTCAGTTTCGGTTCTATCCGACCGAGTGAGAAAGGATGAGGCTTCCGCAAAGTGAAAAAGATTCCCATGGAACGTCGGGTTATTCCTTCGCATGGCTGTATTCGCACGCCCTCCGCAACCTATCCTACCCACTCGGTTTTGGCGATCCTCCCATTGAGCGCTGACCGAAAGAAGAAGAAACCATGGCAATGACAAACACTTTGGCCTCTGCCGAGGCCAGTAAACTGACAAACACTTCCGCATCGATGGCGGTCGTCGTGCGTGAAATTCCCGTTGTAATCAAGCCGGTTGCGATCGCAGCTGACTTTGCGCTCACCCAGTACTACCAGACCCTTCGCGTGGAAGGTTTTTCGGATCTTTTGCCGGAACAGATTGAGCTGGATCCCACCCCGATTGCAAACGGTGGCGAAATCCGCGTCGACCAAATCGCACTTCCACCTTGTTGCGAAGTCATTGGTGTTTGGTTTGCCAATCCAGTAGTCTGCGTTGAAAAGGTCTATTAGCCGCTGGGCGCCGCTGAAAACGGTTCCGTAGATTCCCTCCAAAGCTTCCTGCGCGGTAAGCTGGCGATGTGACGTTTGTCAGTCGCCTTATGGGAGAACGTTTGTGCTCGGCGCGAATATACCTGAATTATTACGGATCGGCGATCGAATCGCCGTGTTGCCGATCATTCATGGCAGCGGCCAGTGTGCTCTCGCTGTGCGGCGTTGGATGCTGGAAAACGACTTTGACGTTGTTGCAGTGCCGCTACCTCCTTCGTTTCGTGAGTGCGTTGAAGCAGCCGTACTTGAATTACCCAAGCCCTCGATTGTCATTCAGCCGACACATCCGGATTTAGGGCAGTCGTTTGAGAACACCAGTCCCTATTCCCAGGCCGGGGAATTTCAGAGCGGGGAATTCAGCGAATCGTTTGATGAGCCCCAATCGTTCGGCGACGCCAACGAAGCATGGGAAGAGTGCGACGAAGAGGACGATGAGGACGATGACCCGGTGCTGTGCAGCTATGTACCCGTTGATCCTTGCCAACCGGTGATCATGGCAATCCGTGCAGCCATGGGAGAGCACGTGGCACGCGAGTATATCGATCTTGAGACTGATCCGTTCCTTCCATTTGCAATGGAGATGCCTGATCCGTACGCGCTGCGAACCGTCGCGCTGGACAAGTTTGCGGCTGCATTACTACCGGGAATCGGTCGCCCACCCGACGACCAAACCCGTGATCGCATTCGGCACATGGCGAATCGATTACGCGAGCTGCAACGCACTCACAGTCGTATTTTATTTGTGACCAGCGTTCTGTACTGGCCCTGGATTCGTGAAGCGTATACCGAGCTGGAGCAAGCAGAAACCGGTAATCGCGCCGCGAGTATTGAGTTGCCCGAAAACGATGACGTTCTGCCCCCTGAGTCGTTTGACGTTGACCCTCGGACGCTCGTTTTCCTGTTTGACGAGATACCGTTCATTACCGGATTGTATGAACGCGCTCGGGCAAAGCTTGAGGACGATGAGAACCTTTCGATTGACGGTGTCAAAGAGCTGTTAATTGCGGCTCGAGATTCTTATCGTGCTGAGCTCGGCAATCGAGCACGACGCATCACACCGATGCTGCTTCGCCAATGTCTGAAATATACGCGGAACCTATCGTTGATGCACCGACGAATGACGCCCGATCTGGCGACCATCGTGATTGCGGCCAAGCAGGTTATGGGAGATCAATATGCAATTCATGTTGTTGAACGGGCTCGCGACTACTTCGCGGTCGTCGGTTGTGATCCGCCGGCGAACCAACCGACCGTTACGCTCGGAATCGATATCGGAAGATTGCCGTCCGGCGATACGGTTTCGCTCGTAAATCGGTTAGCTGGCCCACCTCGTTTCTGGCAAACGATTCATCTCAATCGACGTCCAACTCGAAGCGAATCCGAAAGTTGGTCGTACCGTTGGAATCCTTTCGGCCAATGCAGCTATCCGCCAGAAGATTCAAAGATTGAGTCGTTTCGAACGCGAGTCTTGGATCGTGCCAAGGACATATCCGGCGCTGACTTGGCACGAACCGAGAAATTCACAACCAGTGTGAAAGATGGTATCGATATTCGGGACACGCTTCGCCACTGGTACGAAAAACAAATTTACGTCAAAGTTTTGCCCCCAAGTCGCGGCGACCTCGATGCGTGTGTCATGTTGTTTGATAGTCCAGCGGATCCGCGTGATTATCCCTGGCGAACGACTTGGTTTGCAGAGCACAAGGACGAATCAACACTGGCCTTCTTCGCCACCGATTTTCGCGAGGAGATGGTCGGTCCTGGGATCGCGATTGCAACGTACGGAGGAGCGTTGTTTCTCTATCCTCCGGTGCATATCGACGATGTTTGGGATGATCGCCGCATTGATTTTGCCACGACTCTTGAAGAACGATTGATTGCAGCCGCATGTTTACACTCCCGCGCACCGCAAGTCGCGCTATTGTCGGCACTGCCTCCTGGTGGCGCGTGGAAGCGATTGGCACGTCACTTCAAAAAGCATCTGATTCATGTGCCCATCGGTTCGTTTAGCGATGAACAGATTCAGCAACTGCGAATGGTACACGTGCTCAATGGCCGCGAGGTTCGAAGCTACGCCGATGAATTCATCCGCAAAGTGTAGACCCTGGGCTATTAAAAATTTGCTATTGTGGGCAAAAAAGCATTTGCGAAGATTTAATTCTATAATCTCGCCGCGTGCGGGGCTTGTCCCTACGCCGTGAAGGATAATTTAGCGGAATGGCGCGAGCCATCCGGTAACTCGGGCCTCAGCGAGACCGGACGGCTCGCGCCGTACCGCTAAATACACGTAATTTCCCGTAGTGAAAATCCTTCACGGCGTAGGGATAAACCCCGTCGTAGCATCCGGTCGGAACGATATTGATTCAAAATTTCGCTTTTAAATTCAGTGCCAATAGCAAATTTATAACAAGCCACCCCGAAACCGCTATTTCGTCTTCCGTTGATAACCGACGACGTTGATAATGAATTCCTGCTGCTCATCGATCGCGATGGTTGCAGCAATGCCAAGCATCGTCGTCTCCACCGTTCCCTTTGCCTGGAACCGCTCTTGAACGCGGTGCACTCGTTTGGCTTTTGCATCGAACGCGATCATTCCGCCTGCCTCATAGGCCTGGAACTTGGCATCTACGATTGCAAACGGCAAATCCCCTGGACCGTTAGGCTTGTTGTATTCGAGTTGATGCTGATAACGGTAGTTGGTAACAGCTCGTTGCGATCCGGCGCGAGTAAACGTGGTCTTCCCGTACCAACTGCCCAGGCTTCCCCAATCATGTTCTGCTTTGCGAACAAACGGTTCATTGGGCGAGCGCTGATCAAGTGGACGAAATAATGTTAACTGCGCAAGCTCTTTCCAGCCGTCTTCATCAATGACGGTTGAAACCAATGTCCCGGTTGAATTCGGGACTTTGACTTCGATAATTTCAGTATTGCTTTCATGCCCAGTCATCGCAATTATTTCGTGGTTGCGATCGAACTGGTACGAGTACTTTTGCCCAACGAGATCGGCGAGCGATTGGGTGAATACGGCTTGAGAGAGCGCGTCAGCCTCGAGCAACGTCGCATTCTCGACGGTTTGAACGGCCTTGAAATTCCCCTTTCTATCAGGCGAAGCAACTTCAAACGATGACCGAATTTGATAGTGGATCTGTTGGGCGACACTAACGCCTTGTACAACGAATCGCGGAGAGCGGCGCACATCCACCTCCTGGTAAAAAGTCTCTACAATGTCGACGTTGGCGTCCTGCTCCTTGGCTTGCCCTGAATGGAAATAGCTGAGAAGAAATAGGGTTGCAACGATGTAACGCGTCATCTGAGATCCTCACGCGATTGGGAAAGACTGATGATTGTATCGAATTTTGAAGCGAAAGGCTGTATTGAATAAACAAGCATATCCGATTCTTGTTCTGCTGCTGGTGATGTGGCTGGTTAGGATCGTTGACGCGATCATTCCTCTGGACTTGAATCAATTCGGTTTGATGCCGCGAACCGTGCATGGTTTGCTGGGCATCGCCCTGATGCCCTTTCTGCATGCCGGTTTCGGCCACCTGATTTCCAATACGATTCCGTTGGCGATTCTCTTATTGCTAACGATCGCGTCCCGCCAGCGGGCTTGGCCCATCATTGTCGCAATCATCATCGGCAATGGAATTCTGCTCTGGCTCTTTGGCCGAAACGCCTATCACATCGGGGCCAGTGGACTGGTGTTTGGCCTCATTGCATACTTGATCACCGTTGGCATTCGAGAAAAAAAGCTTGTTTCAATCGGGATTGCGTTGATCGTTGGCTTGCTATTTGGCACGACATTAATTGCCGGTGTGATCCCAAGTTTTGGTTCCCAAGTTTCCTGGGATGGCCACCTTCTCGGCGCGCTAAGCGGTTTGATCGTGGGGATGAATACCACTCGTACGACTGCGGTCCAAACATGACACCACGAATCGAAATTCATTATTGTCGCCAGTGCCAATGGCTGCTTCGCGCCGCTTGGTATGCACAAGAATTGCTCAGTACGTTCAGCGAAGAAGTCGGTGAAGTGGCGCTGATTCCGGGCACCGGTGGCGTGTTTCAGGTGACCTGCAATGAAGTGTTGATCTGGGATCGCAAGTCAATGGATGGCTTTCCCGAGATCAAACAGCTCAAGCAACTGGTCCGTGATCAGATCGCGCCCGAGCGAACGCTTGGTCATATTGATCGCAAGAGCGATGAACCGACGTGAGTTCGTTCAATAACTGTCCGGTTTTTGAAGTGGGATAGGCTTCCAGCCTGTCATTTTCAATTCGGCAGGCTGGAAGCCTATCCCACTCATTGATCGATCGATCCTTACATGTCAGCAATTTCGCCAGTGCTGTCACCAAAGCTCTCCAGTTTCACTCCGGTCCGTCGCAGCATCGACAGGTAAAGATTACAGAGTGGGACTTCGCCCTCGGATGCGAGGTGTCTGCCAGGTTTGATGGTGCCTGCACCGCGACCGCCAAGCAGGATCGGCAGGTTGTCAGGATCGTGGCGATTCCCATCGGAAAAACTTGAACCGAACATGATCATGCTGTTATCTAGCAGCGTGCCCTCGCCCTCTTTGATCGCCTTCATCTTTTGTAGCATGCGCGCGTACTTCTCAGCATGCCACGCATTGATCTTTTGATACTGGGCAATTTTCTCTGCGTTGTTTTCATGATGCGACAGTTCGTGGTGGCCGCCTTTCACTCCATCGACGAAAGAAAAATTGCGGCCCGAAACGTCATTGGCGAACATGAATGAACAGACGCGAGTCGAATCCGTCTGGAAGGCAAGCACGATCAAGTCAAGCATGACTTCGATATGCTCTGGGAATTCTGCGGGCATGCCTGGTTTGTGACCGGCGAGTTCGTGCGGGTCAACGGACAGTTCCCATGATCCTGATTTTCCGCGAGTTGCAAATTCGATTCGCTTTTCAACAGCGCGAACGGCATCGAGATATTCATCCATTTTGAACTGATCGTCACGCCCGAGTTTGCTGCGAACTTGCTTGGCATCCTCAAGGACATAGTCAAGCAGATTTCGATACGACTCAGACTTCTCAGTGTCACCGCTGATTTGCTTACCGAACAAGCGTTCGTATACGACGCGTGGGTTAATCTCTTTTGCCATCGGTCGCGTGGCAGTTTGCCAAGAGATATACGAACCGTACAACCGCGTGTAACCGACGTTGCTGTCGATGCCGCTGATCACGGGCTCCGTTCCAAGCTCTAACGATGGCAACGGTGTTTGGTCTCCCAGGTGATTCGCGATTAATTGATCGACCGAGATCCCACCGCTGCTGACGTCCTTGCCTGTCGTCTTTGCGACCGGCATACCTGTTAAGAAGTTGGCCGTCTTCGCATAATGTCCGTCGCCTTGATGGCTATTTTTTTTGTCAAGTCCTGACAGGACTAAGACTTCTGAACGCAAATCGCCTAGCGGAGCCAGCGATGGCGGTAACTCAAAATCGCTGCCCGTCTTTTCAGGCACCCAGGCTTTCTCCCAGACTCCATTGGGAAAGTACAAAAATGCCGATCGCACAGGCAGCGTTGTATCGGTCTCGGATGCTGACGAGGCATTTCGGAGCGATGTCAAGAATGGCAAGCTCAGCAACACACTGCTGCCACGCAATAGTTGGCGACGAGATAATGGTGTTCGGTTCTTATTCATTATTTGGCTTTGATCGCGGCTTTAAAGTAACGGTGTTGAAAAGGATAGCTCAATACGATGGTTTCAATCACCGCTGAAGCACGGTGATTTTCGGCGTTCAATCGATCAAGACAGTCTTTAACGACGCATTCATCAAACTTATTCAATTCTCTTCCGAGTGCGAAACCAAGCAATTTCTTGACGAGATGCCTTTCAAATTCGCCTGCACGATTCAGCAAAATTTTTTTTAGCTCCTCGGGACCTTGAAACTTTTCACCCGAAGGCAACTGTCCACTGGAGTCGATCGACAACCCTTGGTCGGTCTCTCGCCAGCGTCCGAGGCCATCAAAATTCTCCAGTCCGAATCCCAGCGGGTCCATCCGATTATGGCAAGACGCACAGTCCGGATTCTTTCGATGCAACTCAAGTCGCTCACGAAGCGTCGTCGCCTTTTCCGAAGCAGCATCTTGCAGTGCTGGCACATTCGGCGGCGGTGGCGGGACTTGCCCACCCAGCACTTCCTCAAGAATCCAGCGTCCACGAAGCACAGGACTGGTCCGACGCGGATAGGATGCCGTCATCAACGAGGCACCCAAGGTGATCACACCGCCTCGCCGCCGATCCTTGGTTTCGAACCGCTGCCACGGTGCATCCTTGGGTAAGCTGAATCCATAGTGCTGTGCCAAATTGCCGTTAACGACAACGTAGTTCGCATCGATCAAATCGAGCAGAGATCCGTCCTCGCGAAAGACGGTGGAAACAAAACGAACGGCTTCTTGATTGAGGTCACTGGCCAGTTGATCGTTGTACTCGGGATAGACCTCATGGTCTGGCTTTGCGGCGGAGAGAAATCGTGCCAAACCAAGCCACTGCATGCCAAAATTCTCACCCAGCGCAATGGCTTTTGGGTCCGCAATCAGTCGCCGCGTCTGAGCAACGATTTGTTCTGGAGTGTCGAGTTTCCCTGCATCCGCTTGTCGCAACAATTCATCATCGGGAACGGATGACCAGATGAAGAGCGCCAGGCGAGTTGCGAGTTGATGTTGAGTCAATCGTTGGATGCCTCCTTCAGGTGCCTCCGATTCAACGGCAAACAAAAAATGGGGCGACACTAGAATCGCTTTCAGGGGTTCGCGAATCGCCTCGATAAACTCTGTGTTGCGTTTTTTTGCTGCGTCAAAGAGCACTAGCAAGCGAGCCTCTTCGTTATCTGTGATTTGTCGTCGCCAAGCACGTCGCGCAAACGCAGTGATCACTGCTTTGGATGCCTCCAACTCCGAGCGATTGTCACTGGGGATTGCAACGAGTAACCGCTCACGGGCCGCACGAACTCGTCCGGCCTGTTCGCTGTTGTCAGCCGGAGTTACCAGTGGCAATGCGGCATCAATCATCGTCGAGGCGACCTGAATGTATTGCTCGATATGAATCGCGGATGTGAACAGTGAATCGCCATTGGTATCGAACCCTTCGCCACCAGATCCATCGGAGGGAATTTCAATTTGCATGCCGAGAGGAATGCCCACCAGATCGCGGATTGCGTTCAGATATTCTGTGCGAGTTAGTCGGCGGCTCATCACAAAGCCACGATACCATGCTTGAGTTTGATCGGTTGCCAACTGGGAACAGAGGTCTTGCTTGGGTTGGGAATCAAGCCAACCGTGAAACTTTCCCATTTGATCGTCGTTGAGTTGCGGGCTTCCCTCGGGCGGCATTTCCTTGAGTCGAAGTCGTTTGCCGACTTCGCTCCAAACGGCAAGTTTCTTAGTGACAAGTTCGCCTGATGAAAACTGTGCCACATCAAAACCACCATCGGGTTCGTCACCGCTATGGCATTTCACACACCGCTCACGAACGATTGGCAAGATATCCTGTTCAAACTTCGCTTCCCACTGCTTCGTCTGTTCCGCTTCGTCGGCGTGCAACATGGCATTCGTTCGAATGACCGAAATCGGCCAATTGGCTATTGCAAACGCGCAGACAAATGTAAAACGAATTCGCGACATAAGCGAAAGACACAAATCACGGGAACGAGAGGTGGGAGAACGTGCGGGACCGTATTATAGGTTGGGACTGCGTTGAGAGTCTATCACGAAGTCAGATATCGCATTCCCTGGCAGATCCTAACGCCGTGAACGATAATTCAGCGGTATGGCGCGAGCCATCCGGTGACTCGGGCCTCAGCGAGACCGGACGGCTCGCGCCGTTCCGCTAAAACCGTTCATTTTTATATTGATCAAGTAAATTTTAGACTGAAATGGCATCCTTGGTAACTTCCGCACCAAAAGTCGCGATCGTCGGAGGCGGTATAGCTGGGCTAACCGTAGCCTTCAAACTGCGGGCACTGAATCCAGCGATTCAAGTCGATCTATTCGAAGCGTCGAACCGACTCGGCGGAGCGATCCGTACGGAAAGAGTGGATGGATATTTGGTCGAACATGGTGCGGACATGTTTGCGACCGATCCGCCGGCAGCAATGGAACTCTGTCGCGAACTGGGGATCGAAAGCGAGTTGTTGATGCCGCTTCCCAGTGCACGGGGTGCGGCGATCGTGCATGGTGGCAAGTTGGTGAAGATACCTGATGGTTTTGTGCTGATGCGTCCGACGCTGCTTTGGCCAATGTTGCGAACACCGCTGTTATCGCTAACAGGGAAACTTCGATTGCTCGCCGAGCCGTTCATTGGCCGGCGCGGTGACGCGATTGACGAAAGCATCGAATCGTTCGTGACAAGACGACTTGGTCGCGAAACGCTTGAACGGATAGTACAGCCACTGGTTGGAGGCATTTATACGGGCGATGTCGCGCAGCTCGGAATGGCAGCCACAATGCCGCAGTTCTGGGAGATGGAGCGTCGCGATGGTAGTCTCTACCGTGCGACCAGACGACGTCGTCGTGAGGGTGCTGACACAACGGAGCAAAATAGTGCGGGTGCTCGATATGAAAAGTTTCGTTCGTTTCCTGACGGTATGGAGCGATTGATTTCGGAACTGAGCAGCCGCCTTGATGAACGACACGTTCACTTGTCGTCGCCAGTAAATTCGTTGCAAAGAGACGTCGATGGTTGGCGGCTCGCGATGCAATCAGGTGTTTTGAAGGGACCGTTTGATCATGTGACCGTGGCGACGCCTTCAAAGCATGCCGCGAAGCTGCTGGCCGTTGTCGCCCCAGAAGCGAGTCAGGCATTAAGCCAGATCAAGTTTGCGTCAAGCGCGATTGTGGTGTTTGGAGTGCGTGACATGGACGTCAACCACACGCTCCCCGTCGCTGGGTTTGTGGTTCCGATTCGTGAAGGCCGAAATATTCTTGCCGTTAGTTTTACGGGTGACAAGTTCGCTGGTCGCGCTCCAGTAGGGCACAAATTGATCCGGGTTTTTATGGGTGGCGAGTTGCAAAAAGAGTTGTTGGGACGAAGTGACGATGAATTGATTGGCGTGGCGAAAAAAGAGTTGGAACAAATTGTGGGGCTGCATGCGGCACCGATGTTTTCGAAGGTGATTCGCTGGAACGACGCGATGCCCCAATATCACGTCGGGCATTTGGAATGTGTCGCCATTGCTGAATCTGCGATCAAGCAACAACCTGGTTTGTCGATCATTGGCAATTCGCTCCATGGTGTTGGAATTGCCCCAACAATCGCGACTGCCATGAAGGCGGCGAAAGCGATGGTTGGTACCTAAGTCCGAGTTTTTCACTTTTCGAGCAGCAAAGCCGTTCATTGTAGAACAATAGGCTTCCAGCCTGTTGCATTGACAGGCTGGAAGCCTATCCCACTTCTAACGAGGACGATTGGGTCCATGGGTTTCGTCGAGCATAACGGGCAATACGCGTCGTGGCGATAAACCAGCAGCGATGAACAGCCGACTGATTCCTGTCATGAGACGATGCCACTGCTCAAGTAGCTCAGGGACTTCGAACTGTCCGGCATCCGATCGACCGAGCCCCTGTTGGCTGACCTTGACTGATGAGCTAAGGTGCAACAGAGCTTCAAGGATTAAATGATCTCGACGATCTTGTTCGCTGAGGTCCGCATCGTCATAGATCCAGACGTGTGCGGCCATCACTTCATCGATCAGCCGCATGGCAGCATGTTCGGCAGATGGAGCGGTGATGGTGAGGGAATGCGAACCACAAGTAGCATAGAACTTTGACATCGAAGACTCTTCCTTGATCAAGCGATAGTGAATTTGGTGTTTCTCGTATTTGTTTGTCGAGCGGTCAGTTGCCCTCGACAAGACTTACTATCGAGACCACCTTTGACACGTTCGGTCAATCGCCAAATCGAAAAACCACGAAATCGTCTAAAACCAGCCAAAACACGCTAAAATACGGACAAATTGAAGAGTGAAAATCTGGATTGATGCCGATGCAGCACCTGCAGATGTGAAGCAGGTCGTGTTTCGAGCTGCTAAACGGCTGAACGTTATAACGCTGCTGGTTGCGAATCGTTTGATCGATTCACCAGCGAATTCACCGATGATCAAGGCCATTCAGGTTCGCGATGGAGCCGACGAAGCGGATCGGTTCATTTTCGCTAATGGCGAGGCAGGTGATTTGGCCATTACTGCAGACTTGCCACTCGCCGGCCTGTTGGTCACCAAGGGACTTTTCGTCATCGATCCACGAGGCGCGGAGTATTCACCAGATACGATCGCAGCTCGATTGTCGATGCGGAATTTTATGGATGACCTGCGCGGTGGTGGCATGGTTGTTGGTGGTAGCGCGTCGTATGGCGATGCGGACAAGAAAGCATTTGCGGCAACGTTCGACCGGTTGCTTAACAAGGCGATACGATTGTCACTGACCAAGCAACAGAGCAAACCGAGTGGAAGCGAAAACACGGCGTAGCCACAGTGAAACAGCGACGCCGTGTTTTGAGTTGACCGGGAAGCTTGCAGCGCAATTATGCGGTTATCGATTTTACCTTTTCCATCACCTTGTCGATGACCGGCTGTAGGATTTCCTTAACACCAGGGATCGCCATTACTTTATCGATGGTTGCTTGGAAGATTCTTCAGCAGGTGCTGCAGCTTCTTCTGTCATCACAGGTGCTTCTTCTTCAGCAGGTCGTTGTTGTTCCCTCCTCGAACTGCCCATGTATTCATTGCTAACTGGAGCATTCGGGTCCATCTCAACAATCGTATTGCCGGCGGCTCCTCGAGGGCGAATGCCGCCGACAATGTACCGATAGCACCCGTAGCCAACCGCAGCAAGAATAATTAGCGGAATCAAAAACTTTAAGGCGCTACCGCCACTCGCGGCCGGAACCGGTGCGTTAGGGCGAGTGACTGCAGGACCAGCAATGCCGAGCGCCCCCATGCCCATTGCATCAGAGATTCCCGCAGGAAGTGCTGCGGTTATCGAATCTTTCTGTGACATCAGCAGATTTGCCAAGCCGTTGGAGTCCAAGCCCATCGTCTTTTTTCTGCTTGCCAATAAAGCTCATGACCAGTGGTGCGAGAATGGCAAGCAACGACGTGATCGAACTAGCCTTCATGCCAGTTAGCTTGGCGATGATCGGTGCAATCATTGCAGACTTGCCACCCAGCAACATCGATATCAGCCCGCCACCCTTGCTGGTCAAAGAGTCGGTGCCACCACCAGACAGCATGCCGGACAAATTGTCGAGCAACCCACCGTCGTAGCCGCCATCTTTCAATGTGCTGTCCAACTTGTCCGCACCACCTGGGGACGCGATTTGTTTTAGTAAGCCACCGAGAATGGTTGGCACGAGCGCTTCAATTCCTGATTTGGTCGCCTGTTCGCTTTCCCCAAATTGACGTCCGAGTTGACCAGCGATTTGCCCGCCGAGTTGGCTCTTGAGCATGTCGATGATGTTAATAGCCATTGCAAATATTTCCAGCGATGAGGACAAGGTTTGATTACCGCCCGTTAGCCACGTTTCGACGCGGCCTAGCCCAATCAAACACGCCGAGGTCAACCAATGACTACCGGAAAGAGTGATTAGGTGTCAGCGAATACCCGCTTAAGGGTATCCGACATCGAAACGGCTCGCCGCCCTCGCGAGAAGAAAAAAATCGTGGGTCAACATGCACCCCCACCGCTTCCGGGTGGCCCGTTATTGTTGACAACTTAAGCCTGTCGGAAATGATTGTTTAACTTGTCAGATATCCGCTCGGAGAGTCCTTGAAGCGGTGGCTCAGCAGAAAAGCCGAAAATAAACTCGCAAACTTTGAGCAGTCGTTGCGGGCATTTTTGCCGCGTCGCAATCTTCGTTCTCGCGTGCATCAACGTGATTGACAGTTCGATCTGCTCATCGGCTGCCGAACCCGATGCGTTCTCAAAGTCGGTCGTGCCGATCCTGCAAGCACGCTGTGTGAGCTGCCATAATTCGGTCGATCGTAAGGGAGAGTTCTCGGTGCAGAAGCGCGAGGAACTGGTGGAGAGCAGCTTTGTCGAACCTGGGCGCCCAGATGACAGCGAGCTGCTTAAGGTACTGGTTTCGCGCGATGGCAAAAAGCCGACGATGCCGAAGGTGGTCGTTCAAGCCCATGTTACGGCCCGACATCAACATATGGATGGTCGATGCCAAATCTCAAATCGAAAATTCCAAATCAGCCATCGCCAACCACATTGATGCTTTCATTTTAAAATCGCTAGCTGAGCATTAGCTTGCGCCGTCGAAGCCCGCTGAACCGCGAGCGCTCATTCGCCGGCTGTACTTCGATCTGATTGGCCTGCCGCCAACAACCGAAGAAGTCGAAGCGTTCGTGAACGAGTCGCAGCAGGAGCTTACTGGCACGAAGCCGTCGGCGTATGAGCGGCTCGTCGATCGTTTGCTCGCATCGCCGCACTACGGCGAACGATGGGCGAGGCACTGGCTCGAAAACCCCACGCAGGTCTACGACATCCACGCCACAATGTTGCATCTCATGGGCATCGACCACACGAAGCTCACCTTCCTCAGCAACGGCATCGATCGCCGCCTAACTGACGTGCATGGGCATGTGATCGAGGAGCTGCTAGTTTGACCACTGGTTCACTTATTGTCGCCGGCGGATTTTAGCTCGTTTTGCATGTCGACGTAGGTTTTCATCAACGCTTCAATGCGGATCTTTAGTTGTGTTAACTCGCGTCCTTGAAGTGTGCTGCCCTCCAGGACCGGACGCATCCATTCTTGCATGAGATGAAATTGACCTTGGATCAAGTCGATCATGACACGTGGAACTTTGTGCTGAACAAGCACCTTTTGGTCTGGAAGTGATGCTGCTTGTTGACGACTGATCGTTTGCAGTTCACTTGACGTGGACTCGAGCACGCTTGCTAATCGGTCCGTGGCGGACTGGATGCTTTGCCGGATGGTATCGATGCGATTGTCGATTCGTTGATCACTGGCATCGCTGTCCGCCTCGATAGCTTTTGCAATCACCTGGCGAATGGATTCGAGCCCATCTCGCATCGACGCAAGTTGGCGAAGCACTTGCCCTGCTTGGTCTTCGGTGCTGATTCCCGACATTCGTACATTCTCAACGAATGCATACGTGATCGCGTCCCATCGCTCTTTCTGCTTAGGATTAAGAACTTCAAGAAGCTCTCGCAATTTCAAAAGATTGGCTTCGTTATCGGTGGTCAACGTTTGCGCATCTTGCTCGTAGCTGCCAAGTATCAACGATTCCAGTTCCGTGTCATTCATCACGGGCACTACTTTCTCAGCCATGCGGTTCATGTTGCGATAGCTGCCTTGCAATTTGAACGATGGCTCGGTGCGATAGGCATCTGCTTGGGCTGCGGAACTGATGTACGCTCGGTTAACTTTAAGCACGACATCTCGAATGCGAAGCAGTTTCTTTAGCACTTCGAACATGGAACGGATGGTATCGGCTGAGTAGTTGCCTTTCAATTCGACACCTTCAAGCGATTGACGCTGCGCCGCGCGAATCAACGCCCTGGCGTCGTCGGGGCTTCCAGCGGCAAGAGGTGCGAGTTGTTGGTTGCTGGTCAAGCAGTTCTCAAGATAACTCATCTCAAATGCATCACTAGCGCCACCAATGATCTCTCCTAGGTTGTATACATCGGCGCGATTGGAAAGCATGTCGGGGATCTGAAACCGCTCACCGCTTTCGGTGTATGGGTTTCCTGCCATGACAACCGCGACTCGGCGGCCACGTAGGTCGAACGTTCTCGACTTGCCGTCACGAACGCCTTCGATCTTTCGCGTGGCGTCGCACAGCGAAATGAATTTCTGCAGCAGCTCGGGATTGGTGTGCTGGATATCATCGAGATACAACATCATGTTGTCACCCATTTCCAGCGCAAGATTCAATCGCTCAATCTCTTCACGCGCCGCAGCGTTCGGTGCTTCCGCTGGGTCAAGCGATGTCACACCATGGCCGATCGCGGGGCCGTTGATTTTCATGAACACAACGCCCAGGCGGTTAGCGACGTACTCCATCAGCGTCGTCTTGCCATAGCCGGGCGGGCTGATCAGTAGCAGTAGCCCCATCCGATCGGTGCGCTTTGCTTCGCCAGCGGTTCCCATCTGCTTCGCAAGATTGTCACCGATCATCGGCAGGTAAACCTCGTCGATCAATTGATTGCGAACGAAGCTGGTAAGAACTTTCGGGCGAAATTCTTCCAGTCGCATTTCATGCCGCGCCGAATCGACGATTCGTGCCTTCGTTTCGCCAAGTGTGATGAATCGTGGCACAACGTCACCGCGATATTTCGCAAGCCGATCGCAAATCTCGTGAAAGTGTACAACCAGCGTTCCGCTTGAGATTCGACCATGCGAGCCGGTGATTCCCTCCACTTTCAAAACCGAAACACCAGGTAAGGAATGCCCGTCGCCGATTCCACCTTGCTGAATCATCAACGCCAATTCATCGCGATAACCTATTGCCGAGTCAAGTGATTCGACTGTGTTCGATTGCGATTCGATGAATGCATCGGACCAGTTGCGAGCCAATACAAAGGCTTCCAGTGGTCGCGTATCGTTTGCCTTGATCACGTCGGTGACCCAAGCTTTTCGATCTAACTGCGAGATCGCGCTGCAAAATATATCGAAAAGAGAGTTCGCTGTGGCGCTGTACGCCGGTGTCGCCGGTGAGCCAACCAACATGTCAAAGATATAGTGCGCAATCAAGTGCGGCGTGACGCCCGGAAACGTCTGCAACCAAGAGACGTCAATCACATCTGGGTCACTGGTCAACGCGGCGATGCGTTGGCGAAAATCATTCGCGGGACGCGCCGTCGGGAACGCCTTGGCTAAATGTGCAAACCCGCCAATCCAACCGATGAGCGCATTACGATTTGCTTTCGAAAGCAACCGTTGCCACCAAATGGTTGCAGCCGCACGAACGCTTGGTCTGTGGCGAAGTAGTCCAAGTTGCGAATCTAGCTTGACCAAAGCGTTCAAAATTAGCGCTGCGTCGTGGTCGTGAACACCTTTCGCGTATCCTTCCGAAAATCGACCCTGGATTTGCTTCTGAACCCAAGCCGCGTCAATGCTGGTCGGTCGATCGCATGTTGGCGTTCGCTGCCAAGCTTCAAACAAATCGGTTGCCAAAAACTCGCCGCGATAGACGCTTGCGTTTTCGCTGATCAATTCTTGCTGCCATAGGTCTTTTGCGGCGATTAAGGCGGAATCATGAAGTGGCTCAAAGTACTGCGTGCCGGTCAAATGCAAGCAGAGTTGGCCCTCACGAATGACCGTCGTCAGGTCCAGTGGCTGATTGTTAACGGAGAACTTGTGCTTACCTAATCGGATCGTGTTGCCGGACTCTTCGTACAGTTCTTGTCGATCTTTGAGTTGACGAATGACCTCTTCACGAGTTGTTTTAAGCCGACTTTGAATCTCTTCAACTCGTACGGCATCATCGAGCCCACGCAGTTGTTCGACAATTCCACGCACCTTCTCGACCATCATGTCCGAGGCGAAGTACGCCAGGATTTCCTCTGAACTTTTCAGCGACGAAGCCTTCGTTTGAATCCCTTGTAAGATCCGTGAAGCTGAGCTTGAGAGTGTTTCGGCGCGTCGATTGCGAGCTTCAACGAGCTGGACCTTGCGAGACTCAAAGGCGTTGTAAACTTCTTCCCGACGCTGGGCCAGCTTCGCGATGAACTCATCAAACTCTGCAAATCGCCCCTCCAGCTCTTCGAGCTGAATCATCAATCGAGTTAGATATCCATCGCATTTTGGGGGCGAATCGCAAACGTCCAGATAGCCGCTGACGGTTTGCTCAAGAAGTTTTAATTGCGAGGCAAATTCGGCTCGTCCTTCAGTCCCCATCAACTCATTCGTTCTCGCCTTTAGCGAGCTTCGCACCCGATTGAGCGATGCAAATACGTTACTGATCGAGTCGATAATCTCGGTACGCTTGGTCGTGTCCTCAATCGGCAGATTGCTGATGGTTTCGGTCAACATTTCAAGTTGAGCACCGGCATCATCAATCGATTTTTGTAAGTCCTTAGCACCAGCAACCCGGTCCACTGCGGCAACTTTCGAGCCTGCTTGTTCAACCCGTGTTCGATACGGATCCAGCGCACCTGGCGTGATCAAGAAATCGACGCACCGCCGACTCAGCCGCTCCGAACGCTCGGCTGTTGTCTTTTCCATCGATTCGACAATCGATAGATCGACGTAGCGAAGTTCGCGCAGTCCTATGGCCTGGCCACGCTGTTCGCGAAGTTTCGATAACGCCGACACAAAATCATCGATCGATTCGAACCTCGATCGTTCAATTTCTTTGCCAAGCGTATCGATCGACTCTTTGACCGTTGTTGTTCTCGCTAGCGTGTCGCGGCGAAGGCGAACGACTTTGTCGAACTCTTCGACCGCTGCGGACGAGGTGTCGCGAATGGCGGTCAGCGGCTCATCTAGCCGATAGGTCTCCGGCTTTTTTATCCAAAAGTAGCTGTCAAGAATATCACCGCAACGTTTCACGAGGTCGACGTACAATCCATCGTAGTTATCGTCTTTGTCGATCAGCAGCAGAACTTCGCTGCATTCAGCCATCCCACGGACTAAGTCTTTATTGCCGATCTTGAATAACAGCGAATCCACGTTGCTTTGGAGTACAAAATCAGGACCGGTAAAGGCGGTTTGCCAGACTTGAACGGCATGGTGTTTCAGCGGCTCTTCTTGAGCTTTGAAACAAACCATTTCACCGCTTGAAAAGAACGTTTGTCCGCTGGTAATCAGCGGCGTGTCAACGGTTTGGCGGATTAGGTTGTAACGGAGCTGCACATGGGTTCCGCTGATGCGATTGTTGAACAGATATAGAAAATCTTCGCCGTTGGATGCGGGTAACGTACGCTCATATAGCATGTCGCGAAGACCGTGGTCAAACCGTTTGTTCTCGCCGGTTTGCAAGTAGTATCCACCGGGGAAGATGATGCCATGGTCGTCGGGAAGCATGACGCATGCATGCTCGATTTCATCCAACCGCATCGCTGTGTTAAGCTTCGCATTAAAAATCAGGAAGCGAAACTTGCTTTCTTGATAAGGCCGAATCTTCAGTAAAACAAGATTGCCAAGCGAGGCATAGTAGATCTCCGCATCGTCGAGAGTTTGATCGGGGTGATCGACCGGCTCGGCATAAATTCCTTCGCCGGATTCTGTGTTGTTCTCAACCTTTACGGTGAGGTCACCGCCGACGGTTTCGACAAAAACACGGTCTTCAATGGAGATATGCGGGTGCTTGCCGTAGTGGTGCTGATCGCGGGTCGTTCGTTTCCAAATAAACTCGTGTTGCGGCGGTGTGGCAACCTCGTGTTCGCTACGATTGTCGATGTATTCCAGTGAGGCTCCGGAGGTTCGCCATTTAAACGCTTTGACGTCCGTTGGCGTCTTGCCAACTTGGAAGACCATGTAGAGAAAAGGTCCGCTGGAGAAGAATCGCGTGAACGTTGTGTTCTTATAGAACCGATAAAGTGCCGCAAAGTCGGTAGCGAATCGCGGATCGGAAATCGCGGTGGCAATCGGTTCGCTGTGGAACGTCAAACCGTCAAGTCGATAGAGCGCCAGGACATCGCTGAGATGGGTTTCGGTTTTGAGACCGAACTGGACGTTATAGCCGAATAGAAATCGATTCCCAATGGAAACAAGGTCGCGTGGCACGCAGTTATGTTCGGTGGTGACCCGTTCGGTGGCAAGCAGCTTGGTCTCGATGTTTCCGAAGACATTCGTGCGTTCGCTGTTCAATGACGCGATACGAGTTCGCAACTCCGTCGCACCATCGCGAAGACGATTGCGAAGAATTTCGTACGTGCCGCCGGAAAGGTCTTGCGCAGTGGTCATGCTTGTTTCCTGCGCGATCCTTATACGGTCGGTTTCGTCGCTAGCCCAAGCTTTTTCACCTTTTGGTCTGCGATGCCAGCGGTTCCGGCCATGCCCAACAGGCTTGTCAACTGACTTCTTACATCCTCCGTGTTGGCAAGTCCGAGCAACTTCGCAATCAAGGCTGCAATCGACAAATCTTTAATGTCGTCGGTGCTGAGCTGGAACTGGTTAGTCATACTGAGCAACTTGTCGCGAAAGTAGTCGGCGTTGCCATTGAAAAATGTGTCTTTGATGTCGGTTGCGACTCTGCTGTTGTAAACAAACCGATCGATCGCTTTTCCACCTTTGACCGCCGACGTGATTTGCTCGAAGAACGCACCGTCCCCACCGACGATATCGATTCTTGCCGCACGAAGAGCTTCGCCAACGACACTTGCTTGGCTTTCGGCAATGCCTTTCTGGGCATTGATGGCTGCGATCTCGACGTTTTGTTCTTTGTCTAGCCGCAGCTTGAATTCTTCGTGATCCTTGCCAACGCTGTCTAGTTGCTTCATTGCCTCTGCCTTTTCGGTGATACCGGTTGCCTCGCTGTGATACTTCTCCAGCGAGACCGCCGCTTCGGCCATGCCTTGTTTTAGTTGTGCCGCTGCTTTGGCTTCGATCCCCTTCGCTTCGGCGACTGCTTTTCGCTCGGTGACCGTTGCGGCGGCAATGCCTTCCTTTTCCATCGAAACGGCTTTGGCTTCTTGAACGCGCGCTTCCGCCAGTCCGGAAGCAGCCTGCTTTGCCGACTCTGCTTCGGCAAGCATCTTGTTCGCAGACGTTTCCCTTTCGGCAGCGTCTTTCATCGCTTCGGCTTCGATGCGAACTTTGTCGGCCAATAAGACTGCCGATTCCTTCTGCGCTTGAGCCGCTTTCGTTTGCTTGATCAAGTCTTCTTCGGCCCGCATCTGTGCTGCGGTGATCTGGATGCTTTTTTGACGCTCCGCACCTGCTTTCGCTTCGGTGTCTTTGATGCGCTCCTTCTCTTCGACGACCGCGCGCTCGACTGCGACTCGTTCACGAATCACTTCTTGAATATTTCGCTGCTCGATTTCGATCGCTTTTTGTTTTTCAACTTCCGCGACACCGACCAAACGCATGCGTTCGGTCGACTCCAATTCGCGATCGCGTTGGACTCGTTCGAGTTCGACGCCATCGGTGCGTTCTTTGTTTCGCTGGGCAACCAATACTTGACGCTGTTTGTTTTCTTCAAGGATGCCAAGTTCTTCTTCGGTCTGAATGCGAGACCGCCCGGCCTCCAGTCGTTGTTCTTCACGAACTTTGTCAGCAGACGCCGTTTCGCGAGCTCGGATCTCAGCGATTTCGCGTTTTTGTTTTTCAACGGCTTCGACGCGTTGACGTTCGAGTTCCAGGATGGTTTCTTCCGCTTCGACGTCTTGCTTCTTGAGCGTTTTTTGTTTGTCGCGAGTGAATTGGTTTTCCTTGACTTTCTCCTGCGACGTTAGCTCGGTGATCTTCTTGATGCCTTCCGCATCAAGAATGTTGTTTGGGTTAAGTAACTCAAGCGGAGTTTGCTCCAGGTAGTCGATGGCGGCATCGTCAAGCCGATAGCCGTTGAGGTCCGTGCCGATGACTTTGAGAATTTCGTCCTTAAACTTATTGCGTTTGTCGTACAAGTCGACAAAATCGAATTGTTTGCCGACCGTCTTCAGCGCTTCGCTGAATTTGGCATCGAACAGTTCTCGCAACGTATCGATTTCGCTGCATCGTTTCGTTCCGATCGACTGCGCCACTTCTTTGATTTCTTCTTCGGTCTTATCGACGCGAATGAAGAATGCGACCTTAATGTCTGCTCGAATGTTGTCTTTGCAGATCAAGCCTTCGGAACCCTGCCTAGCAATTTCGAAACTCTTCAGGGTCAGGTCCATGAACTCGATTTGTTGTACGAGTGGAACCATCAGTAGACCACCGTCAGTGACGACTTTCACACCGCCCATTCCCGATTTCACGATCGCTTCATCGGGACCGACTTTGATGTAGAACTTGCTGATGTAAATAGCCATCAACAGGAAAACAACAAAGACACAGCCGACGGTAATTAATCCGTATATGGTCATTTCGGAGAGAGCAAGGATTGGCACGATCATGGTTGCATCTCGTTGGATGTTGCAGCAGGAGAAGTGGAGGCAGCGGTGACGGTATAAATTCGGCGTTCAGTGTCATAAGCGACGATGAGGGCTGCATCGCCTTTGGCAAGGTGGACGCCGTCGGTTCGAATATTAAGTAGCAGCGGAGCGCCGCCGGTCGAATACTTGGCTTGGCCAAACGTAGCAGTCGCTTCGCCGGACGAGACAATGCATCGTTCGCCAACCATGGTTTCTTCGTTGAACGATACGGCGTCTCCCAAGTAGGGAACCAACGGTCCGGTGACTAGCTTAGTCACAAACGCCGCGATAACAGCATTTCTAGTGGCAAGGATTGTCGATTCCGTCAGGGTCGGCAAATAGTCGTCGGATTCAAAGTAGGTCCAGAGACCATAGGCGATCAGCCAGTTAAAAATCGCAAAACACCCCATCCACAGAACGATCGGGATCGGTCCAAGGTGAAACCAGCGAAGCGTACCGGCCCCGAAACTCTGCCATCCTTCAGGTTCCACGGATATCTCCGGACCTTCGAAATCCACCATTCCAATCAGAGAAACGACGAGATAACCGACGACGATCAGTACCAACACGGACGCCGGCCAGACTGGTCCGACGAACAGCGAGTCGATCGCCGCTTGTAACCCTTGCCACATTTCAACGAATTCCAATGCGAATAAAACAGTGGCCACGCGGCCAAAATCGGAACGTCAGCCCCTCAACTGTGCATCATAGTTCACACGGAAACTGAAGGCGTGGTCAACAACCGAGTTAGCACCTGGGCTGCTCGCAGCCGAATCCAGGGCGCACCAAAACCTAAAGTCGGAAAAATTTCCTCGCCCTGAATGGTTTGAGGTTGATCGTTGTGCGTCCACCAAGGTCGCTTGTAAAACGGATCGGTAAAGTGCATTACACTGCGGGGATGTCGCCGCAACGTAGACTAGGCTTCCAGCCTGTCCGTCCAGGATACGGACAGGCTGAAAGCCAGTCCTACGCAAGGTTTGCACCAGATAACATCAAACGCGGCGATAACCGCCCTAGCCGATATCCTCAACAAGGAAGCGACCGATACTGATCGGGCATGCGAGCTTTAAGTCAGATCAGCGAACAACTCGCGGGCACGACGCCGCAGTTGATAACGCCGATGCGTGCGATGGCTGCGCAGCAAGTCGACTTGCTCAGGACATCCCGCAACGGTGCAAAACAACTTGCCAAAGTCGCTCACCGCCCATCAAGAAGCAGCGTCTGACGGTCCGATTATAAACATGTGCAATCGCAATATCTGCCGAATCAAACACCTCTGCCCAAGCCAAGCGAACCATCACGTCCCTTCTTTTTTCCAACCAAGCTAAAAACTTAACGCCATCGCGATGACCGCCAAAAGCAAAGTAGTCAACCCCAGACAAAATGCTTGGCCCCCTAGTATTCGCCCCGAACGCTGAGGTACAAACTCAATCGGAAAGCGAATTGTGGGTGGCACCTTCCGTTGCAACCTTGAAAAAAGTGGGATTCATAAAGCGCACCTATTTGTTCTAAAAAACAACGGTGTCGCACACCTTTTCCGCCACCACACCTTTTCCGCCACCGACGGCCTGAAGCCGATGGAAGTGATCGAGCGAGGCGAAATCGACCGACTATGGAACATGGTATACGAGCTTCGAAGTGGAATGCCTGGGTAACGGATGACCGTTTGCAATAAATCGCTGGGGGTCATTCAATGAATCGAAGCGTGGTTTACATTCTTTCAGCGATCGTCGTCATGTTTGCAGGCTTGGCCTCGCGTCGATACCGACAGGAGCTGCCGTCGTTCGTCAATGAATACAGCTACGATGGGTGGTCTGGTTCTAGGCTTCGGTTTCTTGTGGACCGATCTTGTGTGTTACTTGGTTGGGATCACAGTCGGCGCGTTGACGGAACATGGTCTGGTGTATTTCCGAGGCAGAACCCGCGATTCGTTAACCCGATAGGCAGCGTATCGCCGAGGCGACGCCGAGCGTTACTTCCGTCATGCGGGGATAGTCGAGCGTGTCAGGTGTATCGGTAGATTGGTGGTAGTTGGGGTTCCGAAGAAAACTCGTGTCGGTCAGCATCAACGCCGGATAGCCTTGGTCCCAGAAGGAACTGTTGTCGCTCAATCGGATTTCGTTGATCTTCTCTGGCAAGCAGATCGAAAATAGTGGCATCTTCCGAGCACCGCGTTTGAAGCCGCGATGAAAGTTCCAGCACAACTTCCATGACGGTATGTTACCAACAGCAGCCAGGAAATCACCTCGCTTTGGAAAGAAGCGGTGCATCCATTTCGGAATTATCGGAGGAATCGCTTGCGACCCAATTGCAGTACTGTAGTAGCCCACCATTTCCAAACACAGCATTCCCACAATCTTGTCGCCTCGGATGCGAGACTGGCGAGCATGATATTGGCTACCCAGCGATTCCCGGCGAGCGGCGAAAAGTCGATTTTACCGATGATTTTTCGAGGTCGTTTTGCTAGCACTTCGCGATAGTCTGCCGTGTTGGATTCGGA
>JAYVSE010000464.1:0-17356 GCA_043775635.1 Planctomycetaceae bacterium
TCCGAATCCAACACGGCAGACTATCGCGAAGTGCTAGCAAAACGACCTCGAAAAATCATCGGTAAAATCGACTTTTCGCCGCTCGCCGGGAATCGCTGCAATCAAGGTTAATCCCGTAAATCAATCTTGCAGCAGCCGAAATCTAGCGACTTGGCAACCGAGCGACTCGACAGAAAATCTTTGTTGACCGCGTAATAGATGAACTTGCCATCCCGCTCGGTGGTGACAATGTCCGCGTGAAAAAGCACTCGCAGGTGGTGTGATACATTGGCCATCTCAAGTTCCAGTAACAGTACCAAGTCCGAGACGCTCATCGGCCCAGTTTGCAAGGCGCGCACAATTTGCAATCGAACGGGATCGCCCAGCGCCTTAAGGTAAGTTGCACATAGCGCAGCATCTGCTGAGGAATTGTCTTCGGTAGACATGCCTAATCGAACTCATAGCGATACACGGAAAGCAACACGCCGAAAATTGATTATCTGCTTTTAGGTCAATCGACGCAACGCGACTTCGTCTCGCAAAAGTAATGGGAAACCAACCAATCCTTGTTTTCGGTAGTTGACAACAAGCTCCCATGTTCGCACAATCAAACGATTGTTTGACCGTAAGCCTTAGGAGACGCTTGGAAATGAGAGTGCATTTTTCGCGACGAAACGCATTTACGTTAATTGAGTTGCTTGTTGTGATTGCCATCATCGGCCTTTTGGTTGGTCTTCTACTCCCCGCAGTTCAGGCGGCGCGTGAAGCCGCACGGCGAATGCAGTGCAGCAACAACATTCGACAACTCGGCTTAGCTGCCCACAATCACGAAGCTGCTTTAAGATTTCTGCCGCCTGCCTATCGGGCTCAATCCATTGGCGGTGCGCCCCCCTACTACGATTTGTGGGGCACGCTGGCGTTGCTTACACCCTACTTGGAGCAGACTAGCGTTTACGAATCAATCGACTTAAGGTTAACGATGTATCAGCTTTCACCTCCTTACGGTATTCAGGCTCCAATCGCAGTCAAGACGTTTGTACCGACATTCATGTGCCCGAGTGACAGCGGTATTGCGGTAGCAAGTAACGCGTACGCAATCGTCGGTGATTTGGCACCGAGCAACTATGCGTTCTGTCTCGGGACAGGTACTACACGTGGCCTAACTGGATGGTTGGGATCGCCCTGGGAAGCCGATGGAGCATTTTTTGCGAGTTCTAAACTTCGTCTTACGGATATCAAAGACGGTACCAGCAACACGGTCGGCGCATCGGAACGTTTGTTGGGTGATGGACCAGAGAAGACGACAATGGCATCGCGAGCGGAGATTCGTGCTCAGTACATGTACGTCAACCCAGGGGCCGAAACGAATGATGTCAATTGCGATGGATCGTTGCGTGTGAACTTTAGTCAACGTCGGGGTTACACGTGGGTTGCAGGTGAACCCAGATGCACCAGTTACAACCACTACTACCCGCCGAACGATCCGAACCACCCGGACTGTGTCGCTAACTTTACAGGCACTGACCCGCTGACTCGTAGTTCTGGACACGGACTAAGCACCGCCCGCAGCAATCACACCGGTGGCGTTATGGCCTGGTTTTGTGACGGCAGTACGCATTTTATTTCTGATTCGATCAACATGGACGTTTGGCGAAGTCTTGCAACGCGAAGCAACGGAGAGGTGATACAGTATGACTTCTAATGCGAAAATGGTCTCGTCCACGAATGGGGAACTCACGGAGGATCAATTAGCGGAATATCACCGCGAAGGAGTGCTATTAATCCGCAATGTTTTCGACGAGTCTGAAATTCGAAGCTTGGGTGAAGACGCTGACCAAGTATTGAAAACACACGCTCATTTGATGAACGAAAATAATATGCGGACACGCTACTCGCCTCATCATGAAAGTGGAAAGCCTGTCTTCGTGACGTTTGATCCGTTCGTTGATTTGTCAGCCGTTGCTCAGGCCATGGTGCAAGACTCACGCATTTTGCAGCCTTTGAGCGTCATCTACGGCGAGCCCGCTTGCATCTTCAAAGATAAGCTTATCTACAAACCCCCGGGAGCGACGGGAGCGACACTACATCAAGATTGGATTAGCTGGCCGGGATTCCCTGAATCCTTTATTACCGTAATTGTTGCCATCGATGCGTTTACGGCAACTAGCGGCGCGACGGAATTTTACTTGGGCGAGCATAAACGCGGCTATCTCTCGGCACGAGATACCCAGCACCATAATCTCGATGCGAATAAGTTCGAGAGCCGGCCCAAGCCTGTGGTGATGGAGCCTGGGGATATGGCGATTTTCTCGTGCTTCATTCCTCATCAATCAGCACCCAATTTAAGCAATAGCCAGAGACGAGGATATTTCATTAGCTACAACGCTATGTCCGATGGAGGAGACCAGTACCAATCGCACTATACAGAGTTCCATCAGTGGATCCGAGCGAGGTACCCGGAATTGCGACGAAGCGAGTTGTATTTCGAATGATTGCTTCAACAACATTAATCGATTCGCAGGAATCAGTCGCGCGGCGCGGCCAAACGGCGGACCACCCCGATGCATTAGAGTCCTTACTTCAATCAGATTCCAAACGAGGGTTGAATCGTTGGTACACCGACTTCATCGTGGTGCTCATTGGCGCGATCGCAATGGCCGCGACTTACCCAGGCCGTACGCACGGTTTGGGAATGGTCACGGAACCGTTGTTGAAGGATTTTCAACTGTCGACGGACGATGGTCGTGTACTTTTTGCGACAATCAACTTCTGGGCTACGATCGTTGGCTCAGCGTTTTGTATTCCGATTGGCTGGCTATTCGATCGCTTTGATCGGCGCTGGGTTTTGGCTGCTAATCTCATTCTGCTGGGCGCTGTCGTGATTGGAATGAGCCAAGTTAGTAGTCTATGGGCTCTGGCGATTGCAATCACTCTCACGCGGGGCCTCGGGCAGAGTGCGCTCTCGGTCGTGAGCATCACGATCGTTGCGAAATCTTTTTCCGCTCAGCGCCTCGGACTAGCGATGGCTTGGTACGCAGTTCTGTCTGCGCCATTTCATCTGGCTTTGATCAAAGGTGTCGGTTGGGCTTTCACGCACGAGGATATTTCGTGGCGAACCATTTGGGCCGGCATTGGCGTTTCGCTCGTTGCCCTGTCGCTGACCGCACTGCTGCTTCGGCAAAATAACGCGGAGTCAAAAGAAAAGAAAACGGCTCGCGAAACCGATGGCTTCACCCTTGCGCAGGCGATGCGCACTCCAGCGTTTTGGTTGTTTAGCTTGACGATCTCCATGTGGGGCATGATCTACTCAGGTGTCGCACTATTTAATGAAGACATTTTCGGGGAGCGCGGCTTTGATCGAAGCCTGTACTTTAATGTGTTGTCCGAAGTAATGATCGTCGCCATCGGCGCGAAGTTTTTTTTCGGCTGGCTAGTGAACTATGTACCGCTAAATCGCTTGTTGGCCGCGTGCCTCTTTGTTACGTCGCTCTCGTTGGTTGGTCTGACGCAGAGCACGCAAGTTTGGCACGCTTACGTATACGGCGCTGGGTTGGGAATTGCTTCGGGAGCGGTCGCTCTGCTGTTCTTCGCAACTTGGGGAAGGCTCTACGGGAATCGGGAGCTAGGACGAATACAAGGAGTTGCGCAGATGCTAACGGTGTTTGCTTCAGCGGCAGGTCCCATTATATTCTCTTCCAGTAAGAGATCTACCACATCCTACACGTCCATCTTTATCCTGTTCGCTAGTTTCATGTTCGCGATGGCAATCACCGCGATGTTCACTTCGTTACCTAGACCAAATTCTGGCCTTCCTTCAACCACAGATCACTAAAGGCAAACAACCAATGACGACAAACCTCGTGCTCCCGACTGTAGTTCCCATCGTTCGCTTTCATATCTCACTGAATGTGACGAAACTTGAACGATCCGTTCGTTTCTACGAGATCCTCTTTGATCGACCGCCAGCGAAACAGCGCGATGACTATGCTAAGTTCGAGACGGATGAACCGCCGCTGGTGCTTTCGCTCGAGCCGAATGGTAAATCAGGAGGCGGTACCCTCAACCACTTGGGCATCCGGCTTGGAAATGCCCGTCAGCTTGTTGCCGCTCAAGAGCGACTAGAAAAACGCGGCGTGCGTTCACAACGAGAAGAAGGAGTCGAGTGCTGTTACGCGAAGCAAACGAAGTTCTGGGTTCACGATCCAGATAACACGCTCTGGGAATTTTATACGCTTGACGATGATTCACTGGATCACCGGGGCGTCGGACAGAGCTTGGAAGTGATGACCAGCGGCACGTTACCCGACGATGCAGTTGTGTGGGAGCATCGCATTGGATCGCCCATTCCCGTTCGCATTGACGCCTGCGATGACTCGGTCGACGAAGTTCGTTTGCGAGGCTCTTTTAATCTTCCTACGTCACCAGAGGACCGCCAGCGACTCATCACCGAAGCAACTCGCGTGCTTAAGCCCGGCGGCCGCTTGCTCCTGCGAATGTTAACAGGCGAAAAAGAACATGCCAGTCCGGAGTTGTCTGGTCCCGGCGCAGTCGTCAAATTCGTGCCAGCCAAAGACGACCTCATGCAGCTTGCGGCGACCGCTGCCTTTTCCGGCCTCCGTCTACTCAAATACGACGATCCACCTTGCTTTGTGCACGACGGAATCGCCATGCGTGAGACGCATATTGAGTCGTTCAAAGCTCCGAAATAACGTTCGTCGATTAAGCAACTGCAGCGTGACGCGGACAACATCGTCTTCAATTCTGCTTGCATGATGGACTTTGCCACTCGTGAATTTCCAAACTTAAAATACAGGAAATACTAACGCTGAGTCGGAGGCAATCAAAATTGTACCATCGATCTGATTGAAATCGCAAAGACAGCGAAAGCAAAATATCTTCGAGCGACTAAACACCGCGAATTGCCAAGTTCGACAAAACGGCCACACGATCGTCGATTTGCTACTCAAACTGGTGTATATTGCTCTAAAGCCATCATCAATGACGGACTATAAAGGCTAATTGACTGACTCATATCCGCATGATCACTGAGATGGAGATGCGAGACGATACTGAACATCCTCGCCGCATCATGCGTGCTTTCGCCATCGCGATGCCCCCGCTCTGGTTAACGTTGGTCATCACTGGGTTTGTACTGCATTCACTGCTGTGGTCGCTTGTCGCACTAGCTGTGATTCTTCCGCCCACGGTTCTATACGTTCACCGCGTTGCATTCACGGGAATTTGCCCGCAATGCAAGAGTCGTGTTTCAATCTCGCCGTTGCAGGATTGCTACACCGCTGGAGTTACCTATTCGTTTTGTTGCGATCGGTGTCAAGTCACATGGCGGACGCATTTTCTCCCAGGTGGTTTTGTTGATTGATGGCGTCCACTATTTCAATCATCACGATTGGGTTTCGGTATGCCAACCCGATATACTATGCCCGTACACAGGCCAGACTCGCGACTAACGAAACAAGGACTACCAATGAAGCTTCCGGTCGTGCAGGGAACAATCGACAGACGCATACTTGTGAACTACCGTATCGACCCGATTGTTTTGGGTGCGGTTTTGCCACAGCCATTTCGTCCCAAGATCGTCAACGGATTCGCGATTGGTGGCATTTGTCTGATCCGACTCAAGTCGATCCGTCCTCGTTTTTTCCCGTTCCGTTGGGGCATCGGATCGGAAAACGCGGCACATAGAGTCGCTGTCGAGTGGGACGTTGGTAGCGAGATACGCGAGGGCGTGTACATTCCCCGCAGAGATACGAGTTCGATGCTAAACACACTTGTCGGCGGTCGAATTTTTCCTGGTGTTCATCATCATGCTTCTTTTGTCGTAGCAGAGACAATGGAATCTCTTTCCGTTGATTTGACCAGCGATGATGGCGAAACGCATGTTTCGATACTCTGTACGGTAACGGACAATTTTCCAGAGACCTCTGTATTCAAATCATTGTCTGTCGCTTCTGAATTCTTCAGACGTGGCTCGTTGGGTTATTCAGGTACGCACATCGACGGAAAATACGATGGCATTGAGCTACGATGTCGCGACTGGAAAATGGAAACGCTCAACGTCGGAAAAATTGAGTCGAGCTATTTCGACGACAACTCGCGTTTTCCGGAAAATTCAATACAATTAGATTGTGCGCTGCTGATGCGTTCAATCGAGCATGAATGGCATGGTCGTGAGGACTTGTGCTGTTCGACATCAAACAAGCCGTAACAAAATGTTGGACCGAAGCCCCCGACGGACGCAACCTTGTTCCCTGGTGTCTCTTCAATCGTAAATTTCTGGAGTTGTCGGGATACCTTTAATGAAAAATCCACCGCCAGCAGGGAAGCAGAGCATTTTCTCAGCCTTGTCGGCCAGAAACTCGTCGCAGGCTTTAGTGGCCCCAGGGCAAAACTGCATTCCATAGTCGTCGCAGGCAAAGATGCCTCCACTGGAAAGCCGGGGGTAAAAGAATTCGACGCTGTCTTTCGTTGGAGCGTAAAGATCGACGTCAACATGCACGAAGCTAAACGGTCGGTCAGCAACCTCGTGAAATCGCGTTGGAATCCAACCTTTGTAAAACGTCTTATCGGTAAAGTCCCGCAGTGCATGCGCGGCGACTTCTTCCGGAGAAGTCAGGTCACCTTTGGTCCAATAGGCTCCGTCTTCCCCGATGGGTCGCGAGATGCCTTCGAACGAGTCGAATATGTGATGATGTCGAGGATGCTTGCTCTTTGTGTTTGCAAACAGAATCGCATGCGAGCCAGCCCCTCGGTAAACGCCGCATTCTGCGGTATCCCCAGTAACATTGCTGATCAAACGCAGCAATTGGCTCATCGCCCATCGTCGCTGCGTATTAAAGCCGTCCGTTTCGGAAAATTCATGCAGGTATCGATTGAACCCCTCGTTGCTCCAAGACGTGGGGTGAGGCCAGTAGAATCGATAGCCCGGTACAAGGATCTCTCCATATTTGGCTAACGCTTCTAGCCGTTTCGCTGGGTTTTTCGGATCTCTCATCAGCTCACGAAAGATGCGGAGCACTTTTGGCAATTTGATCACGGTTTGGAACTTTGTAATGAGTTCAGCAACAGAAGTCTGCACATCTTAGCAATTACGGTTTGGAGTCGAATTCCGTTGACGCGAGATAATCGTTCTTTATCATGGGGCTTGGTGTGATCGCAAGTGAATTTAAGGTGCCAGGAACTAATGGCGCTGTTCACGGCTCATGAACCGCTGGTCGGTATCCTCGAACGCTGGCGCGAACCGACTCTGGATTTGGTGGAATTTTTTCTTGCAAATTTATTTGGCGTTGAAAATGCGGAACGGATTCAGCGATTTTTCGCAAAACGCTGTTGGAGGCACAGAGAAAAAGGTGACACTAAAAAAGGGACAGAAAGCAAGAATGGGGCAGATTTAAAAGATATTGCCTGCGGCTGCTGGTTTTGCGATGATTTCATCAATCATCCTCATTTACCAGGGTCATAGTGAGAGAATGTTCCCGACGAATTTACATTCGCCTGGGACCGTCGGCACCATTGGCGCAGCGTCGACCGGAAGAGGCCTTGTCAGGATGCACCTCTAGCCCGGTACTAGGCGATCGAGAACAGTGATGAACACCGGAAATTGGAAGATCGAAACAGGAGGTTTGCGGGCGGATTTAATCCGGCTGGTAGATCGCCGTTCGCCGCGACGATGGACCCTGATCGATTCAATTTCGGGGCGAATCTCACGGATGACACGTCGTGATTGGTTGATGCTTGATAGCATTTCAGTCGTTGATGAATGCGAACGTGGCGACTCCAGCTACGCCAATCGCGAATTAGTCGCTCAAGCAACGAATGCGGGTTTGCTGAGACGACGCGTCGTCACGCGACAATCGGGGGTGGTTGGGCAGGCAATCGCAGGGGCGATGCGTGCCGTTGCGTTTCGTGTACCACTTGTGTCCATCGACCGAGTCGCAGAACGGTTGTCGCGTCACTCATCAATCTTATTTTCACCGGTTGCAATCGGATTCTGGACGATCGCGATTTTGGTTGCACTCCTGTCGGTGCTGCTCGGATGGTCGCGCGCCGAGCAATCGATTGCAATGGTTTACGGTGCCACCGGTTCGACCACTGCAATTGGCTACTCGTTGGCTGCGTTATTCGTGTTGACCAAGTGTATTCATGAACTTGGACATGCAGCGGCGTGTCGCAGATTGGGTGTTCCAGTGGGCGATGTCGGCTTATTCTTTTTTTGTGGAGTGCCATGTCCCTATTGTGATGTATCGCAAGTTTGGCGATTAGATTCACCGTTGCGGCGCGCGGCGGTGATGATGGCGGGTGTTTACGTCGAGCTAGTATTGGCGACGATCGCAACCCTGATTTGGTGGCTGACGCCTCAAGGAGCGATGCATGTCATTGCCATGAACACGATGGTTCTATGTGGACTCAGCACGCTTGTTTTCAATGCCAATCCGTTGATGCGATTGGATGGGTATTATGTTTTGTCTGATATGTTAGGAACCCCTAACTTGCGCAGGCAAGCAGCGATCGCTTGGCGTGGCTTGATTACGAATCGGCTTGCTGGTGTTAAACAGGGGCGTGCATCGCTCAGCGTGACTAGCGGTCTATTGTCGATTTACCACTTTGCATCGTCTGCCTATCGAATAGTAATTTCGGCGGTCGTTGTGATGTTTTTTATGTCGCTGTTCAGCGATTGGAACCTCTGGTGGATCGGTTTCGCTTTGGTCGTAAGCTGCTTGTTCTTTTATGTTTGTCGATTTGCAATGATGTGGGTCACGATTTTCAAAGGGCAAGGAATTTGGCGAGAATCAAGCATGTTTAGGAGATGGTTCGTTTGCTTCGGAGTGCTGGCGCTGCTGGCGTTATTGGCTTTGATTCCGCTGCGTCGAGACGTGCATGCGGTGGGTATTTTGGATATTGCTGATGCGGTCGAATTGTATGTGCCGGAGTCAGGTTGGATCGATCAAGTGCATGGTGAAATTGGCGACCTCGTCGTTGCTGGTGATCCGCTATTGTCGCTTCGCGATGAGGATTTGAATATTAAAATAGTCGCCTTCAAAACAAAACGTACCATGGCGGCATTGGAATCCACCGATTTAAAACGCAAAGCGCTACGCAACACCGAAGGTAACGTCGCATGGAAGGTTGATTTGGCAAATCGCGAATTGGTCGAGTCACAATACAATTCGCTTATAAGTAGAATGAACCGGTTGCACATCGCAGCTCCCATCACCGGCACAATCCTGCCACCGAGTCGTTGGTATCGTGAGACACGGACCGAGAATAGTGTTGATCCAGCGGTTGCGTTTCGAACCCTTAGAGACTTTGAAGGCAAATACGCAATGCGGCGGAAATCATGGTGCCGGGTTGGTGATCTGGCAAAGGTTTGCGTGACGTTGCTTGTATCAGCGGAGCAGCGCCAACCATTGAAAATCGGCAATTCGACAGACGTATTGATTGACGATGGTGTGGTCAAACGAATGACGGTAATTGTCGATGAGATCAACGAGCTAGAACGAAGTGAAACACGGGCGGGCGAAGACTCTGTGTATGTCGTAAAATGTCGTTTGCCGATGGAGCAGATTGCCGAATCAACCTATGGACCAATCGGGACGAAGGTTGAGGCTCGCATCTGCGTCGACCATGAGCCGGTTTGGGCTTGGTTGCAGCGGTCGATGAATGAGGCCCTTGGTGGATGAACCTGGCGAACGACGTACCGAAGCATCGTGGCCCAGTCCGGCTGAGTTATCAGAGGTTCAAACCATCGTCGCTCCGCATCCTTCGATTGTCGCGATTGAGGACCTACTGGCAAACTGTCGGCTGACGTCGCATCGTCGCGGAGGACCGGGTGGCCAACACCGCAACAAAGTCAGCAGTGCTATCATGGTGCTGCACGAAGCAACGGGGATCTCTGCGGAAGCAAACGAACGTCGAGACCAGTCACAGAATCGCAAAAATGCGATCGAACGTTTGCGGCTTCGTTTGGCAATCCTGCTGCGTACTGAGCGATTGAAACCCGCGAAAAACGGAGCCATTGAACTTTCGCTTCGTGAGCGCTGGTACGGAAGGCCGCTAAAAATTGCTGATACCAACTTCGATCGTGCGGCGGTGATCGCGCTTTTGCTGGACGATTTACATGTTGCTGGCGGGCAGCCCAGCTTGGTCGCCGGAACCTGGAAAGTTTCCACTTCGTCGCTGGTACAGTTGCTAGCTTCGCACCCGCCCGCATTACAGCTCGTAAATCGGTGGCGCGAGCATCATGGACGATCAGCGCTGCGCTGAATCGTGCTAGACATGGATGGTACCGGCGCGATAAACCGGTGGTGTGCCAGCGTGTGTTGGTGTTAGTTGATCACAAAGGGAACCATTATGTTGCGATCATTGTTACTGTTCGCATTTGTCGTTGCTTTAGGCATTACAGGCGTTTCGGCGGAAGAGATCGTGCGTTATCGATCGCCAGAGTGGAAACGGAAGCATTTGAACGAAAAGGCCAAAGCGACAAAAATTGCCGACACGTTGACCAAACTTGGGTGCGAAGTACAAAAAGCGGATCACAACGGACACATTGATGTGAAATATCGCTGCCCCGAGTGGAAACAATTGGATTTGGATAGTCATGAAGAAGCCCACAAATGGGAAGCATGGCTGAAAGAATTCGGGTTTCAGACCGAGCATAAGCATTGAGCGGTTTATTCTCATTGGGCGCGATCCGGTCCGTAAAAGACGTCGCTACGAACGCGGCTACGATGCTTGCAGGTAAGGCAGCTTCGCTGGTAGGAACTGGCGGAACAACTTCGTTTGCAGACGTTTTTGCGGCGAAATCAGCCGATGCAGAAGTTTCGGTGCGGGAAATACGTGAAAACCTTGCGACCGCGATCGAATCAGTGCTGACGCGGATGGGAATTCCGATCGACCCAGCCCTGAGCTTCGTCGCGAATGACGAAGGCGGTGTTCGTTTGGAAGGCGATCATGAGCGGGCCGCCGAGATTGAGGCGAACCTCCAGGACGACGCCAATATCCAAGCATTGGCCGGTAAACTGATCGGGTCAGCGGTCGGTGCAGATCGTCGGATCGTTTTGCACACGATTTCAACAGATTTGTGAGTTCGCACGGGAGATGGGTTGACGAAAAAGACGCCCACAGCGAACATGCTGGTTCAGCCGGTTCTTTTCTTGAACGCAGCTCACTTGGTGAGCGGTATTCAGGTGATTGCCGTCGGATATAAGTCAGGAGGATAAGCGAATGGTCAGCAGGCTGATTCGAAATCAGTTGCCCAGTGATGGGTTGCGGGTTCGAGCCCCGTGTCCTCCGCTACTTTCATAAAACCTTCTAAAACGCCGTGTTTTAGAAGGTTTTTTTTATTTTTTATTGGCCCAGTTAACTAACCAATCGATACATGGTTTTGTCTGTCACTTCAACATAAATCTATTTGTTGTCGGGTGAGAATCCAATTCTTCGAAGCTACTGATGCCAAGCGTCGCACACGAACTTAGGGATGCCCTCGAAACACAAGGCGATTATGTCGTTCGTGCGAACGCGAACTCAGGTTGGTTTGCGATCTTTCCGAAGACTTGGGCCGAACGAATGACAACGGCCCACCGCAATGGAAGAGCCGGTCCAAATCTTGTAGCGTACAAGTCCAAATCAGAAATCGATCGGGATCATTACGTAGTCCCATACGAGGATTTGGTTGGCCTCTTGCGGGATGACGCGCTTACTCATTCAAAGGTAAACGGCATCTCAAGATGGAACTTGACGCTGAAAAATGGAAACCTGCATGTTTCCCACTTGACTGGAGGCGTCGACGTAAACAAATATCATGGACTCCGATTAATCACTGAAGGCGATGAGATTCCATCATCGAAAATTTTCTTGCCGGAGGAAATCTCCGAATCATCCGCATACATTGAAGGCAACGTGCAGCGAATTTTGGTTAATCGGTACGAACGCGATACGCAAGCGCGATTGGAATGCGTCAAACACTACGGGGCAATTTGCTTTGTTTGCGGATTCGATTTCCCGCACGTTTATGGCGAAGTCATGGATGGCTTTATTCATGTGCATCACTTGCGCCAACTATCCGAAATTGCTGCCCAATATATTGTAGATCCTATTGCGGACTTGCGACCGTTGTGTCCAAATTGTCATTCCGTCACCCATCGACGAACGCCACCGTACACACCGGACGAAGTCCGCGCGATGCTTCGACGTTAAGCGACGGGGGCGAACAAAGCGGTCCACCAAAGCAAACTCATTGATGTAGGAACCAACCTTAGCGAACGATTCGTACGCGATCGGTATCGTTCCCATCGAAAGTCTCACCTGGTGCCTCAACATGATTAAGAAACTCATTCGATTCGGTTACTGAATGCCAATGCAAATCCCGATTGCGGAAGCGATATCTTCAACTTCAGAAGCAGATAGGCGGCCCAGTTGCTTCACAAAACGCTTTGTTGATACTGACTTGGATTGAAATGCGTCGGCGCCGGATTCTTTGCGAAGTCCATTCGTCGAATCAGGTTCTATTCGAACAAACCATGGGACTGCGCCATAGGCAGGCTTCCAGTCCCTTATCGGCACAATGATCTTCAGCGGCAACTTGCCGATCGCATCTTCGCTGATCACGACGGCAGGTCGGACCTTTTGAATCTCCGCTCCCACTGATGGATCGAATCGAACGTTCCAAACTTCACCACGCAGCGGATTGATATTCGTCATCCTTTACGGTTCCTCCGAAAACGCATCGAAGTCGGTCAACTCCGAAGCATCCGAGTAGTATTCGAGTACAGACTCAGCCGCACGCGAGAGAAAGTCGCTTCTATCATCGCGCGGACGTCGCATGAGCTCCCGTGATGGGTGAATGGTATGAGCTACAATGCCTTCTGAAATGCCGGGTATCACTCGATTTGCTTCAGATTCAGAAATCATTCCCTCTGCCAGGGCGCGAAGAATCATCTGATGCAAACGCTTCGGGAGTTCATCAACCTCATATTCGACAGGCTCAATCTTTCGCCACCCAAACTGCGAAAACTCCTTGCATATCGTGGTGTACTGTGACTGCGAGATGATCTCCAAGTCTCGTGCCCTTCGAGCAAACGCTGCCATACTCAGGCCATGCTTGCGTTTTAAATCAGCAAATTCTTTTGCTGCAATTCGCCGCCGATTCTCACCCAGTTCCTCTCGTAAGACTGTGTCGGGAACAAGAAACGATGATGCGAAGCGATGGCAATAAGTTTCTTCGTCGGCTTCGCGTAGATGTTCGCAGTCAAGAACAAGGTGACCAATTTCATGCGCAAGCGTAAAACGTATCCTGTCGTTAGGGGCACTTGCGGAAACTACCGCAATCGGGATTGAATTGTCGACCCAGCCACTTAAACCATCAAACTCACGATTCCGCTCCTCACCTTTATGAGCGATGACAAGCATTCCGAACGACTCTGCAATTCCGGTCAGTGAAGGGATATTCCCCAAACCGAGTGACCAATAGTGCCTCGCTTCTTTCGCAATTCGTTCAACGTCTTCGAGACACTTTGGCGTTTGAGGATTCGGAAAATCACATTTGTGGTTGGGGTGGAGGAGGCGTTCCAATCGCAACTGAGCTTCCGCACGAAATGTAGCATCAGCCATGACATGATCCTGTAACCGCTTTGTCATTTTTGCTTGTTTGCGGAAGCCATGCCATTTGACCTCGGGAAGCCCCTCTTCGAGAAAAACGCTCATCGGGAATCCCAATTCCTCAGCCAAAATCTTCAAAAAACCTTGCCTCGGCTGACTCTTGTTTTGCTCATATTTTGACAGCCCAGCTCGCGTGATTTCGACACCAAGCAGACTCAACCGCGACACAACATCCTGCAGTGTGAGTCCCCTCGCCAGTCGAATTTGCTTGATGCGATTACCAATCATGAGAAACCTGGGTTGACAAAATGATGCAAAACTATGGAAACGTCAACGTTGATATTCTTTAGAAATGTCGATGTTTTGTCAACGCATAATGCCAGGGAATTTGTATGAATTGCCCTGGGAGCAGCCAATGATCATCACTAGAAATCCACTCTCATCGCCTAGTTCACAATTCTCCAGCTTGCGACGCTGAAAGAGTCGCAAGCTGGAGAATTGAAGTCGGATGGGAAGAGGTTAGGGGCAACGCTTCCGCGTCGACGCTTTTTTAATGTAGGGGATTGCATCAGGTGTTTTGCAGTTGGTCTCACCGTGGTCGACCTCGACTTTTCCAATTCGGCCAGCAATTTCAATCGCCTTGGCGCGTAGCTCGGGCATGTAAATCCCAATGGAGATCAGCGCATTGTTCATCGAATAACGCGCCCAATTCGGTGAGCGGTGGATCTCCTTCTCGATCGTCGTCAGTATTTTTTCGGCGTCAGCATCGCTGCACGAACCAGGATTATCCTGCAGGCGGACGCAGAAAATTCCATAACCCATTTCGCGGCGGAATTCGTCGCGTGACTTCATCCAAGCACGCATCGTCGCTTCAGCAATAGGGCTGCGACCCAGGAGTGCAGCCAGATAACAGCCAACGAAGCGAACGGGACCGTCTTTGACGAAGCGGTCCGCGTCAGAGCGGGTGAGCTTCTCTGGGTCTGCAATCTGAAGCGCCAAGACACGGGCCTCGGCGTTGCCAGTCTTCCAAAGCTCCATGCCGAGCGCGTGGTTGACCTTGATCTTTATCCGCAGCACGGCGATTTCCGAGGTCAGCACGCCGAAGACATTGTCGCCTGCCCCATGTCGCCGATAGATCGCCGCCGTCTGCGGTTTCCCCAGCTTCTTCAGCGTCGCCAAGATTTCCTGTTGGTTCATCGCTTTTCCAATGCGCTATGAAAACAATCACGCAAGCAATCACGCAAGCGGAAATTTATATTTTCCTGGCAACGGGACTTTTACCTCAACCACTTGGTCCCAGTCGTATTTTTCTGGACCAAGTTTTTGCGGGCTAGTTGCGACTTGTTCATACGTTAGTTCTTTGCCACTGTAGCAAACTTCGCGTCCGAGGATCGACATCATGGTGCTACGGCACATGTACAAGCCATTGTTGATCCGTTCACGCTTGCCACGAATCGCGTTGAACAATTCGATATGTTCTTGTTCATACATACCAACCTTCTCGCCCGCAAACTTCCAGGGATTCTTGCCAGTGATTTCATGGCCGATCAGTTTAGCGATGCCGTCAGTGCCCATCACATAGTCTTCGGTTTCATTCGAGCAACCGGGCATTTGGCGCGTATAGGCGTGAGTACGCGATCCATCGGCCCATTCGTAAACGATGGCAAAGTGGTCGTAGATCATGCCTTGAGTGACATCGCTGCGTAATTGACGGCCGCCCATTCCATATGCCTTGACTGGCGGTTCGTCGTGTCGAAGCCACATGGCTTTGTCCAAGCTATGGATGAACTGCTCAACGATATGGTCTCCGGAGAGCCACGTGTAGTAATACCAATTTCTGCATTGGTAATGCATCTCGGTTTCATCAGGCAAGCGAGTCTTCATCCAGATCGGCTGCGCCAAGTAGTTTGCTTGTGTCGAGACGATACGTCCAATGGCACCTTCGTGAACTTTTTCCACCGTTTGGCGGATCCCCTCGTCATATCGCCAGCACAATCCGCTGACGATATTTAGTCCCTTGGCGTCGGCTTGCGCACAGGCTGCTTCAACTCGGCGAACGCCGTGGGGGTCGGTCGCAATCGGCTTCTCAGCGAAGATGTGTTTCCCCGCAGCAACCGCGTATTCGATATGATCGGGCCGGTAGTGCGGTGGCGATGCGAGCAGTACGACGTCGATGTCGCTGTCGATAACGTTTTTGTACGAATCGAAGCCAACAAACACGCGATCATTATCGACTGTGAATTGATCGGGACGCTGTTCGCTGAGGCCTTTGCGACAGGAATTGAGCGATTCTTCGAAGAGGTCGCCAATGGCTACAATCTTGATATCGGGACCGGCTGCCATCGCGTTGATCGCCGCACCGCTGCCTCGGCCACCACACCCAACGAGTCCAACACGGATCGTATCATTTGCTCCGGTATGCACTTTGGGGACGTCAGCCGCAACTGTTTTCGAAACGGCGATTGAAGTAGCTGCAATGGCCGTGGCGGCGGTTTGCAAGAACGCGCGACGATCATTACTGGTATCATTGGCTTGCATCGTTCAAAATCCGTGGTCTAAAGAGGTTTCTATTCTGTGGTCTATTTCTTGAATCGCACGTAACACTTTAACGGATGGATCGCCCGAACGTGAAAGGTTCGACAAAAATAATGCCCGACGCATTCAGTCGCGTTGATGCTTTGCACGTTTTGGCTAAAGCAACACCGGAGGCAATCACCCAACAGATTGTACATCGTCAACTATCGAAAGGGGAGATTCTCGGTCGACAACGCCGAATTCACGACGAAGTGTTACAACTCAGTCGTTCCATGGATAGGGCCAATTTTTCCCGCATCGACAGCGACGATCTCAGACGGATGTCGATGTTGTACGATCGCGAATTCTTTAATTCACAGTTGCTGGCGATGATCGGACGGGATCGGCTTCGATTTGGATTTTCATCACGGATGACCCGCGTCGCGGGAAAATTGGTCACTCATCACCCCCCCCGCCGCAGCGATTTTTTGCCATGGAAAAAACCGGTGGCGACCGATGGCCGTAAATTTGAGATGATCTTATCCTCCACACTTTTGTTTCAAGCATTCGGCGATGTTGATCGACCGATCGTCGTCACAGGGATTCGTTGCCGGGACCGTATTGAGGCAATGCAACGAGTTTGTGAACATGAGCTTGTGCATTTGTTGGAAATGTATTTGTGGAACGATAGCTCTTGTACTGGCTGCCGCTTTCAAGACATTGCTCAGCGTTATTTTGGACACACCGAACACCGTCACGATTTAATTACGCAGAGCGAACGTGCGGCAAGAAATTTTGATGTTCGCGTTGGTTCCATGGTACGGTTTCAACACGATGGATCGCTGCTCACTGGGTGGGTCAATCGCATCACTCGACGAGCCACGGTGTTGGTCGCAGATGTCCGCGGAGAACGTTTCGACGATGGCCAGCGATATGTTCGGTTTTATGTTCCGTTAGAAAAATTGGAGTTGATGTTGATACAGCCCAAAGGTGTCATCGGCCGGTCGCCGCAATCTCGTCGCAATTAAACTAGGCTTTGTTTGTAAAGGGGACAGACTACCGGCTGATGAAAATGAACAAAAATAGCGGATTTAGGTAGGTGTGAATGAATCAAATTGCTATGCATTATTCTGGCTCCCCTCGCCCCGTAGAGACTGTTGAAATACTAGCAAAGGCTAGACGTTGTCTACTGGCGATTGGGCACCATTTTTTTGGATTCAAGTTAGTAGCACCACGCTTTCTGATGCCG
>JAYVSE010000465.1:0-5259 GCA_043775635.1 Planctomycetaceae bacterium
ACCCAGCGAAACACCGGGCGGCTCGCGCCTCACCGCTAACAAAATGCTTCGCATTTTCGTTCCCAGGCAAGCTGGGTGGTGGTCGAAGGTCCTTTTGAAGTTGTGGGGTATAAAAAGTCTGGAAGCCTATCCTACGGTTTTTTATTGGAAATTTATGGCTATGTTTTCTCGCCGTATGTCGCTTCGAAGTACCGCCAACTTTTGTCGCCGCGTCGGCATTAGCTTTAGGGCTGGTGTAGATATTTTGCGAGTGCTCGATAGCGAATCTCGCCATGGAAATAATCGCCAGCGAAGCGTCATGTCGGCTGTCCATGCGGACCTGCGAAAGGGCAATCAACTCCATGCTGCCATGAAGCAACAGGCAACCTTTTTTCCACCCCTTCTGATTGCGATGACCAACGCAGGCGAAGTGACCGGAAGCCTTGATCGGACGCTGATTGCTTTGGCCGATTATTACGACGAGCGAGTCAAGCTATATAAAGAATTCCTTAGCCGCATCATGTGGCCAATGATTCAGCTCTTCGCTGCCGTCAATATTCTTGCCTTGTTGCTGATGGTTCTCGGATGGCTCCCGGTAGCAGGCGGCGGTGAAATGGCGGATATCACTGGATTGGGGCTAGGAATCGGCATGCCAGGTGCGCTCAGGCTTTATGCCTATGTGATCTTTTTCGGGCTCATGATTGCCGCTGTGATCATTGGATTTCAAAAGAACGTAGCCGGCGTTCAAAATCTGGTACCCGTCTTATATAAGGTTCCCGTAGCTGGCACCGCACTACAAACCATCACGTTGTCAAGATTCTGTTGGACGCTTGCACTGTCGCTCGAAGCCGGTGTCGACCCCATTCGATCACTTCACCTTGGCCTGGATGCAACGGACAGTGATTACTATCGGTCGGCCAAAGACGAGATTGAAAAATCGATTCGCGGAGGCAGCGATATGGGCGAGGCTCTGCTAGCCACCGGCGTTTTTCCTGATGAATTCATCACTGAAATCGAAGTTGCGGAAATGTCCGGAACCGATGCGGAAGCGATGCATCACCTCGCAGCTCAATACGACATCCGCGCTAAATCTGCGATGCGCACTTTAGCGAGCGTTGCCAGTGGTTTGGTTTGGGCATTGGTCGTGATCGGAATGGTCGTACTCATTCTGCGAATGCTCTTGACCGTCGGTGGTATGTATACCAACGCCATCAACGATGCTCAAAAAATCTGATATAGCTGCCAGGGACGACAGGAAAATTTGACGACAGGAAAATTAAGAATTGCGGTTTGTTAATTTTCCTGTCGTCAAATTTTCCTGTCGTATCGAGTGGTGCCGCATCAAACTGAAACACAAATTTTTTCTGCCGTCATTCCGATTGCCCTGGGAGCGTTCCCGGCCTAAGGTACTTGCCCCCTTTCCGAGCGATCGTTTTCACGCTCGACTCAATGAAAAGGTCATTCAAGTCAATGCGTAAGTACAGGTCCGTGCGGCAGGCGGCCAGCAATGGCTGTTGTCCGTACCGCGAGCTTTAGAAAATCCTGATTCCAAATATGTAAGTTCCTTCATTGAATCTGAAAGCGAGATGCAAATTCATGTCCATTCCGTTTCGCGTTGGCCTTGGATTTGACACGCATCGGCTGGGTAATGGCGGGCCGATTCGAATCGGTGGCATCGATATTCCGGCGGACGTCCACTCGATTGGGCACAGCGATGCGGATGTTTTGCTGCACGCGATCACTGATGCACTGCTCGGATCGATCGCTGAGCCCGATATCGGACGCCTTTTTCCAGATACGGCAGCCGAAAATCGCAGCCGCGATAGTGCTGATTTCCTTGCCGAGGCGGTACGCCGATTACGGGCCGGTGGCTACGAAATCGGGAATCTCGACTGCGTAATCTCGGCTCAGCAGCCGAAATTTGCCCCGTATATCGATCAAATTCAGGCCAGAATCGCCGAATTGGTTGATGTCGCTATCGCCGATGTCGGGTTAAAAGCCAAAACGGGCGAGGGCGTCGGCCCCGTCGGACATGCCGAAGCGATCGAGGCCCGCTGCGTGGTGCTGGTTTATCGCGTAAACGCCGCCACCGAATCACTCTCGGACTAACGGGGAATTTTCCGTATACTGTGGCGAGTTGACCGTTTTAATTGGTGCGTTTAGCCGCAACGCGTCAGCGTGCGGGCCTGAATTGCGTTTAATTCGGGCGACTTCCAGGGCCGCACGCTAACGCGTTGCGGCTCACAATGCCACTTTTGCCTCCTGCACTTTGACACTTGCACTTTGACATGAGCACTGCGACAGCCCCCCAACACGCCACCGGCACCGCGCCGACGCTACCTGAAATTCGGGTTTATAACACGCTGACGAAGACCAAAGAGCCGTTTGAGCCCATCAACTCACCTCACGTCGGCATGTACTTGTGCGGGCCAACCGTCTACGCCGAGGCTCACATTGGCCACATGGTCGGCCCTGTCATTTTTGACACGATCAAGCGGTACCTCAGCTATTGCGGTTACCAAGTTACGTGGGTCGTCAATATCACCGACGTTGACGACAAGCTAATCGCCAAGAGTCGTGAACGCAAAATCCCGATGAGTCAAATCGCGGTTGAGATGACGGCTGACTATTTGTCCAACCTCAAAGAACTTGGCGTCAACCAGATTGACCATTTGCCTCGTGCAACCGATCACATGCCCCACATCATTCGCTTTATCGAAGAGTTGCAAGCCAAAGGTTTTGCCTATGCGGTTGACGGCGATGTATTCTTTGATGTCGCCAAAGATCCACATTACGGCCAACTTTCCAATCGAACGCTCGATGCCATGCAAGGCGAAGGCGGCGAGGCTGCTGGCAAGAAACGATCCTCCGGTGACTTTGCACTGTGGAAATCGGCTCGCGCCGGTGAACCCGCTTGGGACAGCCCATGGGGCAAAGGCCGTCCTGGTTGGCATATCGAATGCTCGGCGATGAGCCATGAAATTCTTGGCAAGACATTCGATATCCATGGTGGCGGCCTGGATCTTATGTTCCCACATCACGAGAACGAACGAGCCCAAAGCGGTTGCTGCCATGATGTACCGATGGTGAAGTATTGGATGCACAACGGACTGATGCGAGCTGGCGAAAAAGGCAAGGTCGGCGGTAAGAGCGACCGCGAGCCAAGTGCCGAAGGCGATGTCTCTGGCAAGATCAGCCGCAGCAAAGGCGCTGGTGGGCTCGCTGACTTGATTCGTCGACACACCGGTGAACGCATTCGTTTCTTCTTATTGCGAACTCACTATCGATCGACCATTATCTACGGCGAGGACGGGCTTGAAGAATCCGGCGCATCATTGGAAGCGTTCTACCGACTGTTTGATCGGTTCACCGAAATCACGGGCAAGTCATTTTATACAATCGTTGCACCGGAAACTCGCGATTCCATGGCGATTGATGCCGGCACCGATGAAACACTCCTAGAAGTCGTTTCACTGCGGAACAAATACTTCGCTGCCATGGACGACGATTTTAATACAGGGTCGGCGATCGGGGTGCTGTTCGATTTGCTTCGAACCGCCAATCGTCACATCGACAAACACAACCTCGGCATCGGTGCCGACGCCAATGCCACCGCGACCAGGACGCTTGTCGTGGTTGTTGAAGTGCTGCGGGAACTAACAGCGGTCTTGGGCTTGTTCCGGAAACCGCCAATCGTTTCTAGTGGTGGAGCCGATTCGGCGGCATTGGTGGATGGCTTAATGCAATTACTAATCGACTTGCGAAAAGAATCGCGAGTTCGAAAAAATTTTGCCACCGGAGACCAAATTCGTGATCGGCTCAGCCAAGTTGGCATTGCCCTGCTGGACAAGAAAGACGGCACTTCTTGGGAAAAGAAATAGGAAACCCATGCCCGTCATTCTCGGAATCGACCCAGGACTCAACACGACCGGTTACGGCGTGATCATCTGCAACGGCGGTGCGATGCGCCTTCTCGAAGCTGGGATCGTTCGCACTCGCGCCAAAGGGTCAATCGAGTCGCGTTTGGCCGAACTGCACGAAGGGATCACTGAGATCATCGTTGCTCATCACCCCGATCGAATGGCGATCGAGCAGTTGTTTTCGCATTACGAACGAGTTCGCACGGCCATTCTGATGGGACACGCGCGCGGCGTGATTTGTCTTGCCGCTGGCCAAGCAAAAATCCCTTTGACCAGTTACGAGCCAACTCGAATCAAGAAAACATTGACCGGAAGCGGTCGAGCAGCCAAAGAACAAATGCAAATGGCAGTCAAGCTGCAATTAAAACTAACCAGCATTCCTGAGCCTCACGACGTCGCCGATGCGCTCGCGGTCGCAATCTGTAGCCATCATTTAGAACGCTTCGGGCCGACCGAAGAACGAAAAATTGGTTAGACTGTGTGTTGATTTAATTGTTTCGCGTGCAGCTTGCCGTTAAACGATATTTTTTTCCAACAAGCACGGATGGCACTTCATTGATCGTTAATATTTCCGGTAGTCTGATTCGCGTCGGCGAAGAATCGATCGCGCTCGATATTCCACCCTTTGAATACGAAGTGCTGATTGGTGACTACACACGCCGCCAATTGCAACCCAAAGTCGGCCAAAAAATTCGCTTGCATACGATCAACTTCATCGATGGCAATGCGGCCCAAGGAGGCAGGCTGACACCCAGGTTGATCGGCTTCATGACCGAACCCGAGCGACAGTTCTTTGAACTGTTTTGCAGCGTTGACGGCGTTGGAACCAAGAAAGCATTGCGAGCAATGGTGCGGCCAGTCAAAGAACTCGCTCTGTTGATTGAACAGCAAGACACGAAGGGATTGTCAGCACTTCCCGGCGTGGGTCCGGCGACGAGCGAGCGAATCATTGCCAAACTTCGCCGCAAAATGCCTCGGTTCGCACTGATGGTCGATCGAGAATCGGTCGGAGCGGAGCCTGATTTGCCGACCGCTGTGCTAACGGATACGTTTGATGCACTGCTATCCTTGGGGCATAGCGAATCGGACGCTCGTGCACTGATCGATGAAGCAGTCTCGGGCGGCAAAAAGTTCAAAGACAGCGAGTCCCTGTTGACCGCGATTTATCAAAAACGCCATGGTTGAGCCCTAACCATTCAGCAGACTGAGTGAACCGTAGGCGCTAGCCGCGGGCCTTACAAGGCTCTAACGGACGCGATGTCCGCGGCTAGCGGGCTGTTGATTTAGTAACCCGCTGCGTAAGCGAGGGATCACTGCGATCCCTCGCTTACGCATTCGGGTTATGATTTGCACGCTAAAA
>JAYVSE010000466.1:0-7359 GCA_043775635.1 Planctomycetaceae bacterium
CTGTCCGACTGGGCTCACGCACCCTCCACTCGAAAAAGGAATTCAAAAAATATTTTGAATCAGGACTTGCCAATATTTAAGACCGTCGCTCTCCCCGAGTCTGCGGTTATCATTTGGTTTATGCCTGATCAAGAATCAAGGTGCTGGGGCTTGTTTCGGTAGGTTGCAATGCACCTTGCTCGGCATTCGCCGATTTCGTGGATCGCTCAACTCTTTCGCGTACGATGTTTAGAAGTGCGTAGAAGAAAGCCGCGACCATTGGGCCTAAGAATATGCCCCATAATCCAACCATTTCAATGGCACCAAGTACCGTCACCAGAGCGATCAGCGGATGCAGGCGCGATTGAGTGCCAATGACGTAAGCGCGAACCAAATTGTCAGCCGACCCGATGACAACAACGCCATAAATTGTCAATCCGACGGCGGCGACGTACTGCTGATCGAACAATAGCAATGTAACCACCCCAAGCCAGACGATCGCCGCGCCAATGAATGGAATAAACGAGCAAAACATGGTAAGCACGATCAACAACCATAACTGCGAAACGCCGATAAAAGCGAAAGCAATACCCGCAAGAAATGCCTGAGCTAAGCCAGCGGCAACGGTTCCGAGCACGACGCCTCGGCAAAGAGATTGAAACTGTCCAGCAAGGTTTCGTTCCTCCCGCCATTCGAGCGGCAAGAGCTTGTGCAGCTCATCTAAAAACAGCTCACGGTCGGCAAGAAAGTAATACAGCGACAACGTCATGACGCAAACGCCGATCACGAATGTGAACAGATTGGCTATCAGGCTTTGAGTCTTGTCGTAAAGCATTGTTGTGCCACCTTCAACCAGCCTCGTGGCTGAGTTGGCAATCTGCGTTTGCTGATTCGCTGGTAGCTTGGAATACGCATCATGAAACGTTTTGCCGATGGATGTGCGCTCAATTTTTTCGATTGCATTTTCGATTTGGTCCGTTGGCTTATCGTGAACCCAGGCCATGACGATCTTACCGGCATCCAAAACTTGCGAACCGGCCATGAGTAACGTAATACTGATCGGTAGCAGCACCAGCATCAACGCGATTAGCGTCGTCAGAAAAGCCGCAATGCGTGTCTTGCCATAAAGGTGATTTGAAATCCATAGATGCGTCGGATGAAAGAGCACCGCGAGAATAATGGCAATGAAAACAGTTAGCACGAATGGTTGGATAACCTGAAAAAACAGGATTCCGACACCAGCCACTAACAGAATTAGGAACCAGAATGAAAGATTTCGCATCATCTTAGATACTTGATTCACATCAAGGTCTACCGCCTAAGTTTCCAACCCACAACCATTCCTAATCTAAAGCACCACAGCCAAGCCAACGTCGAAAGCAATCGCCATTGACTCAGCCGATCGGCTGCGTACTGCTTGAGTTAAGCCAGTGGACGCCGCCCCATCACGAGGCTTACGACGAACAATACTAAGAAGAGGAGGAATAACACTTTGGCGATGCTAACCGCAGTGCCAGCAACCATTCCTCCAAATCCCAATACGCCTGCCAGCAACCCGATGATCAAGAATACCGCTGCCCAGTAAAGCATGATTTGTTCCCTTCTTTTTTGACTCAGTTGACTCCGCGTTGTTGCGGATGGGTGATACTCATAGCAGGCCCTGTGCCAAAGTCGTTCAGCCCATTGGATTTTGCGAAGCTACCTGCATTTGAGGTCCAACTTGTTATTTGATCTGTGAACGAAAGCCGCTCAAGTTGGGTGAGAATCGCTCATTTCGCTTGCGCGGCATGCTTACAGGACTACGTACCATTAACTCGCCGCGCGCGGGGCTTGTCCCAACGCCGTGAACGACAATTTAGCGGTATGGCGAGAGCCATCTGGTGACTCGGGCTTCAGCGAGGCCGGACGGCTCACGCCGATGCTAAGTGTCTTCAGTGTCGCCTTTCGCTCCGCGAAAGAGCGCTCTTTCGCGGAGCGAAAAGCGACACTAGTCGCTGAGCAAGGTCGCGGCGGTCTTCGCGATCTGGTTGTGATCGTTGCCCGACGGGGACAAGCCCCGCTCGCGGCGAGATTATGGAATTAAATCTGCGCAAAGGCTTTTTGCCCACAATACCAAATTTTTGACAGGCTAGGCTTGTCCGGCTTGTCCCCGTCGGGCAACGATCACAACCCGATGGCGACGAAGAAATGACATCGGCACGAAAACTGCTTTGATCGATCTCCGCTCATCTTGAAAGAGTATGTGCCCGACAGCGTGAAACAGATCGATTGCAACAGTCGCACCCTTGATAGATTTGCCGCGCGGGTAGAAAACAAGGTGAACACAGGCTAAATAACCCACCGCACTCAAAATCGACTTGCTCGACAAACCGAATGCCCCACGTACTTGTCATTGACGACGATCGCGCTATCCACTTACTTGCGCAGAAGTCACTTTCGCCTATCGCCGATGTCACCTTTGCAGCGACGGCAGACGAGGGACTTCGGTTGTTGAAGCAGAATTCTTTCGACGCGGTCTTGCTTGATATCGTCTTGCCTGATCGCAATGGGCTGGCGATGTACTGCGAAATTCGTGACTATGATCGTCGTTTGCCGGTCATCTTCATGACCGTTGACGCGACTAGCCAAACCGCGATCGAAGCCATGCAATTGGGAGCGTTTGACTATCTCGCCAAGCCATTGTCCGTTGATCCGCTTCGCGATTTGGTGGAAAAGGCGATCGAACAACGCTTAATCAGCAGCGTGCCGGTTGCGATTTCCGCCAACAGCGACTTGCCACTTGGCGCTGGTGAGTTGTTCATTGGGCGCAGTAAATCAATGTTGGAGGTTTTCAAGGCGATCGGTCGAGTCAGCATGCAGGACGTGCCGGTACTGATTCGCGGGGAAAGCGGTACGGGGAAAGAGCTCGTCGCGCGTGCTTTATTCCAACATAGCCACCGGGACGATGAGCCGTTCTTGGCGGTGAACTGTGCCGCGTTACCTGACAATTTGCTTGAAAGCGAACTGTTTGGACACGAGAAAGGTGCCTTCACCGGTGCCGAATCGCGGCGCATCGGAAAATTTGAACAGTGCAACGGTGGCACGTTGTTTCTGGATGAAATTGGCGACATGGCTCCGTCGGTTCAAGCCAAGGTCCTGCGCGTTCTCCAAGAGCAAAAATTCGAGCGAGTCGGTGGCAACAATCAACTGACAACGAACGTGCGGATCATCGCTGCGACCAATCGACCGCTGGAGCAGATGGTCAAGAACGGTGAATTTCGTGAAGACCTCCTGTATCGTCTCAATGGTGTGACGATTGAACTGCCCCCGTTAAGAGACCGCCAAGGGGATGTCGAGCTGTTGCTTCAATATTTTCTTGGCCAAGCGAAACGCGAGCTCAATAAACCTGACCTGGAAGGCATTTCGCCTGAAACGGTTGAATTGTTGACCGCTTATCATTGGCCTGGCAACGTGCGTCAGTTGCGAGCGGTTATCCGCCGCTGTGTACTCGATTGCACCATGCCTGTGATCGTGCCGGACGTCTTGCCAAAGGAAATTTACCTTGCGTCCGCTGCCTCGGCCGAAACAGCCTCCAGCATGTCCATGGTCAGCCCAGGCTCGCAGTTGCCCGAACTCCTTGATCGGTTGATCCAAAACAAATCAACTAACATTTATTCCGAGGCCGTCGAGTATGTGGAACGCTATGTGCTTCTGCGTATTCTTGCGGAAACCAACGGAAACCAGAGCCAAGCTGCCGAAATGCTTGGAATCACTCGTGGCAAGCTCCGAGACCGAATTGCAACCTATCAAATCGTTTTGAGTAGCGGAGTTTCGGTTCGTGACCATACCTGACTCAGATAAAGGCACGGGCAGAACATGATTGCTAAACTTGGCTCATTAAGGACGTCATCGCTGGTGGTAACTGAGGAACAGAAAATACGTTTTGCGACAGCCATCGACCGCGTTGCTGGCGATGTCGATCTGCTCGTGTCCATTGCTGCGATTGTCGCCGAAGATGTGCCACCGGTATTTGCGAAGTTCAAGGACCAACTCGCCACCGGAAACCTGACCGAAGTGCCTGTAACTGGCCATCAACTGAAGGGCATGCTGAGCACTTTTGAGACGCGTGGCGCGGTCGTCTTGCTGCAGGAAGTGATCGTTGCCGCTCGTGAGGGAAATCAGCAAGAAGCTGATGATGCATTCCACCTTTGCGCTGCCGAAATCGGCTCATTGATTGACGAAATCAAGCAACTTGGTGCTGCCCATCCATAATTCGCGATCGCGCGTGCCCGGCGGGGCTCCGCCTTGTTTTGGCCACCTAAGGCAAATCAATGTTGATATGCATGGACCATGGTATGGCGATTGCATTCGCTGATTGTTGGTGTACAGGCTTTAGCCGCCATTTTTGCAGAATCGTCGGCTAAAGCCTGTACACCAACGCTGGTTTTTTGTGCGACACCCATCGCTACAAGATCGAAAAGCAACTTGGATTAATAAAGGATATGTTAGGTATCGTGACGAGCGATAATAGAACGAAACGCTGTGTGATTGCGGATGACGTGCGAGCTTCGCGCGAACTTCTGGCAGTGTGGTTAGGCGAATTTGGTTACATCAGCGTGCTTGCTGGCGATGGCGAGTCCGCTCGCATCGCAGCTGAATCGATCTCACCTGATCTAGTGATTACGGACATCGAGATGCCACGCTGTACTGGCTTGGAGTTGCTTTTCGCCATCCGTAATCATGTGAATCCTGTTTTGCGGGTGCTTCCAGTGATCGTGATAAGTAGCCTTGAAGATGATCAATTGGTGCAACTGGTAAGTCCGCTTGGAGCAAGCTGCGTGCTCGGCAAGCCGCTGAAAAAGCTTGTTTTAAAGGCCGCTGTCGAATCAACGGAGGGGCGGCATGACAATCAGCTATCGGATGATGTTTCGGCATCGCAAGAAGAAAACGCGGTCGTTCGTACGGTGTCGCCAAAACTACGGCGATTAATCGACAAACTGAAAAACGATTTTTAAGTTGTTTTACGCCGTTGGCGTAAAAAGCGAATGGTAGGAATAAAAACGACCGTCGATACCAGTTTTTTAACACCCCATCCTTACGCCACCGGCATTTCTTGTGTCGGCCTCCGGCCTGTTGCAACGACGAGCGGCTACTCAATCATTGAAACACCCAGCTTCATTGGGTGCCATCCAGTTTTTCGCTTCCTTTGTTGATCAGCGCTTTACCCTCATCGATCACATGCTTCGCATCATTGCGGAACTCGGTAGCGTTAATCTCGATCGACGCCTTATCCCTGTCGCCGCGCATCGTTAGCCAGCCAGCAAAGAACGCAATAGCGATCAACACCCCAATAATAATTATGGTTCTCATGTTTATGTTTCAGCAGATTTGTACTTACCAAAGGGAACGACAGAGCCAACCATTGGCCTTCAATCGACTGTTACAGGAAATGTTGTGCCAACATGAAATCAATTCTGGCTTAGAATAGTTGGTTGTGGCACGGCACATGCAATGTCACTTGAATCGTCCGAATCAACACGACGTTTGGCTGCTATTTCCCCTTCACACCCATTTCTGAAACCGAACCTAATCATGCTTGGAACCATTCTTCTTATCGTGCTTGTGCTGATGCTGTTGGGAACAATTCCCACCTGGCCCCATAGCAGAAGCTGGGGTTACGGCCCCAGCGGCGGAGTCGGCTTGATCGTCATCATTCTTTTGATCCTGGTCCTCATGGGCCGGATCTAATCGCGTCAACGTCCGTTCGGCAGCAAAACAATCACTTTCGTCGATGACGGCCGCAGAACGAGGTAAATATGAAATGCAAAAAACAATCGGCAGAATCGATTATTCCAACGATCCGTGGACGAGCGAGCATGAATGGGAACAGTTGGACCGAGTCTATAATGCAATTACTGTTCGCTGGCCGAGTATCAGCCTGGGTGAAGTAAAAACGATCAATCGCAACGTAGCTGATCTCGTCAACTTCGTAGCCGAGCGAGTCGATACCAACACCGCCGAGATTGAATCGGTGGTAAGGGAATTTGCTCCAGAAACGCAATCCACAGTCGATTTTGTTTTTGGAACGATGTTTCCGATCATGTTGTTGGGTTTCGGCATTGGTTATCTTGCTTTACCGTTGCTCTTCCAATCCCAGTCACGCGGTATTGTGAGAGGAACGCCAAATCATTTCTTCAGATAGTAGGCTTTGCTGAATTGAATTAGCATGGTAGACGCAAACACTCGTTACGAGTGCATCACTTGTCCGCCATCAATGTTAATCGTTTGGCCGGTAATGTTTTTTGCGTGATCGGATGCGAGGTATACGGCCATCGAAGCGTACTCGTCGGGGCATTGCCATTGGCCAAGCGGCGACACTTTGCGAATCTTTTCATCGGCCCATTGATCGTAGTCCTGTCGTTGCGATTCGGATAAGAATCGTTGGCCTGCTTCCCATACCGATCGGTTCAAGTCTGTCTTCACCATGCCTGGGGAAAGTGCATTGACGCGGACGCCGAACGGAGCCAGGTCTTTGGCGGCGCACTGCGTAAAATTAATTAAGCCAGCCTTTGCGGCGCTATACGGCGGATCGGTCTGTGAACCGATTTGCCCGGCAACGGAGACGAGAAACAGCATCGATCCACGACGGCGCTGCGTCAGTGGTGGCGCAAAGGCATGCGCGACGTTTACCGCTCCGATCAAGTTGACATCGAAAACCCGAGCCCAATCCGCTGGATCAAGGTTCCAAAATGGGAAGCCGAATTTTCCGGAACCAACACCAACGCAGTAGATGACATGGTCGATTTCGCCCGCTGCATCGACGAAGTTCTTGACATCTGCAAACGAACACACGTCACCTTCAAAGGTTTTGCCTAGCGCTGTCTCTTCGGTATCGATCGGTGGCTTGCGATCGAATCCGCAGACGCGACAACCTTCGGCGACAAAGCCTTTCGCGATCGCGCGACCGATCCCCTGGCTCGCCCCGAAAACGGCTACGCCTTGGCCTTGAAGGTTCATTTCCATGGTTGAAGAATATCCTTGTTAGTTTTGTGAGTCGTATGGCAAGACAATCTCTTGAACCACGGATTGCACGTTAAGCTGCTGAAAACCTTGTGGCTTCCGCAGGTTTTGAAGTATAACGGCGGATACAACGGTTTGCTTGTCGATTGGCGACTGTCGTCTTGGAATCGTGTTAGGACCGTTCGATCAATAACTTTCCGGTTTTTGAGGTGGGATAGGCTTCCAGCCTGTCATTTTCAATGCAACAGGCTGGAAGCCTATCCCACTAATTGATCGAGCGATACTTAGTTCCAGTTTAGCACTTTTCAAGGGTCATCCCGCGAGCGTTGCCAGGTAGATAAGCAGGTCCGATTTATTATCGCGACCCGTGGTGCTGAGCGA
>JAYVSE010000467.1:0-11427 GCA_043775635.1 Planctomycetaceae bacterium
AGCCGATGGCGCTAGCCACGGGCCGTCAACGGTAGGCGTCCTGCCGTAGCGCCCGACGCTAGCGCGTACGGCTCACTAAATCAACAGCCCGCTAGCCGCCGGTAAATCACGGCGGAACCGGCGGCTAGCGCCTTGCCGCTCACGATTGCAAAAAGTACGTCAAATAACAATGCTTCATCCGCTAGTTGGCGCTGTTCAGCTAAGCATCGTGCGGCAAATAAGTGTCGCCTTTCGCTCCGCGAAAGAACGCTCTTTCGCGGAGCGAAAGGCGACAATAAAAGACCGCATGATTCTAACTGCTATGATTCTAACTGCTATAAGGGCGAGAGCTAATCACGCCATCGCTGGGACTGCTGGCAGTCCCGTAGAGACGCTTGGGAATTCGACCTGCCAAGAATGCCTCGCGGCCTGCGATTGCTGCGTGATGCATGGCGCTAGCCATCATGATGGGATCGCGGGCATGCGCGATCGCGGTGTTAAGCAGCACTCCGTCGGCACCCAGTTCGAACGCTAGCGAAACATCGCTCGCGGTACCGACTCCAGCGTCGATGATCACGGGATAAGTGGGATCGTCTCGTTTGAGATATTCCAAAATAATGCGGAGGTTATTTGTGTTCAGCAACCCCTGTCCGCTACCGATCGGGCTTCCCGCAGGCATCACGCTGGCCGCACCCAGGTCCTTCAATCGCCGGGCAATGACGGGGTCGTCGCTGGTGTAGCACAACACCGAAAACCCATCGGCAACGAGTTCGCGGCAAGCTTGCAGCGTTTCGACCGGATCTGGCAGCAACGTCATGCTGTCCCCAAGCACTTCCAGCTTGACCCAATCGGACCCCGAGTTGCCGAGCGTCCGCAAGATCTCGCGACCCAAGCGTGCGGCGCGGACCGCGTCTTTGGCGTTGTAGCAACCTGCGGTATTGGGAAGCAACGTGTATCGATCTAAGTCGATAAAGTCGAGTATGTTTTCGCCAGTTTGGTTGTAAAGGCGCTCGCGTCTCACGGCGACAGTCACACACGTGGCACCAGATCGGTCCAGCGACGCCTTCATTTGTGGCATCGTTTCATAACGTCCTGTGCCAACGATCAGGCGGCTAGTGAGCGTGTGCGCACCGATCCGCAGCGGATGGTCAGCGACGGCGTTGGAGAATGAGTTCACGGACGACAGCGAGGGGAAAGGGTTCTGGCATTCCATTGTTTTAGGGGGCGAGAAACTTATCCGCCACCGACGAGAGTAACGACTTCGACATCGTCGCCGTCAACGACCATGCACTGTGCATGTTGTTCACGTGGCACGACCTCCTTATTGACTTCGACCGCAAGGTAGTTTGGCGGAACTTCAACGGTATTGAGTAAACGCTCCACCGTCATCGACGACTGGAGCGTTACCGATTTTCCGTTGATTGTGACTTGGATCATAAATTGATGCGGTGCAGTCGGTGGTTACGCTTCCTTCTCAAAGGCGGCGTCGAAGGCGCGTCCGCTAGGTGAGAAATCCAGCTTCTTCGTAAACTCACAAGCCTCGCGAGCACCGAATTGGCGATCCATGCCACTGTCTTCCCATTCGATTGACAGCGGGCCGTCGTAACCGATGTCGTTGAGCGCACGAATGATTTCCTCAAAATTCACGCCACCGCGTCCGGGGCTGCGGAAGTCCCAACCTCGGCGATGGTCGCCGAAATTGAGGTGGCTGGCGAGAATGCTGGCGTTACCATCCAGCTTCACGATCGCATCCTTCACATGAACGTGATAAATGCGATCTCCAAAAGTGCGGATGAATTGAACCGGGTCGATGCCTTGCCAAATGAGGTGGCTTGGATCGAAGTTGAAGCCAAACTCGGGACGGTGATCGAGCGCTTCTAATGCTCGCTGTGCCGTATAGATGTCAAACGCAATTTCAGTCGGATGGACTTCGAGCGCAAACTTCACTCCGCATTCGCCGAACACATCCAAGATTGGATTGAATCGTTTAGCTAGCAAGTCAAAGCCAGCGTCGACCATTTTCGACGGAACGGGTGGAAACGAATAAAGCAAGTGCCAAATGCTGCTGCCCGTGAAGCCATTTACGATTTCGACACCGAACTTTTGAGCCGCACGAGCTGTGTTTTTAAGCTCTTCCGATGCTCGCGCATTGACGCCCTCTGGCTTGCCATCACCCCAAATATGCGGTGGCAAGATCGCTTGATGTCGCGAATCGATGGTATCCAAAACAGCTTGACCGACTAGGTGAGCACTGATGGCGTGGCATTGCAGGCCTACGTCGTCAAGCAACTGCCGCTTTTTTGCACAGTAATCGCTCTGCGATAGTGCCTTATCGACTTCAAAATGATCGCCCCAGCAGGCGAGTTCAATGCCGTCGTATCCGAAACTGGCTGTCAAACGAGCCATTTCGCTGATCGGCAAATCGGCCCATTGGCCAGTGAAAAGCGTGACGGGTCGGGCCATAGATGCTCCAAAACATTTAAGTCAGTGAAAGAGATTGAGAAAACGAGATTGTGAGTTGCGGGGAGATTGCTTGCAAGCGAGCGTTGCTCGGAAAACAATTGGGGACAATTGTTCTACTCTTGCCATTGGAGCCAACAGGCCCAGTCGAAAGGAGAAAACGCGTTGAGTTTGCTGATTGAGTTGACTTTTTTGATTTTTCCAATTTTTAGGCGCTTTTGGCAAACTTTGCCGGTTGCTCGTGCCGATGTCAATGTTAAGCCCAAATGGCGACAATCCATTTGGGTGTCAGGGGGATTGAGTTTCGATCATAAGCCGTTCGCAGAGCGCGAAACGGTGACTGATCATTTCACCAGCCAGCGGTAAGCGAACGTGCATTCCCGACATTTTCTACCGTCTTGCCTAGTAATTGGCTTGACCCTGTTCGCGATCAGCGGGGCATTTGCCCAGCAATCCACCCGGAAGCCAACCTCGGCTCCGAATCAAAAATCACAAGCGGAACGGTCCGCGCGGACACGCTGGCAGCCCACAAGGCCACAGTCACGTGCCGCCGCAGCAACTCCGCAAGCACGGCAAGTAGCACACCAGGTGCCTGCTCGCGGAACGGTCCGCCGGACACAAGGCAATGGTGAGTTGCCAGCACCTCCCCAGCCAAAGCCGCTGCCCCAAGCAGATGTTGGTGGCGCCAATCGAGATGTACCGCTGGTTGACCTTGGTGGCGAAGGTTACGAGGTGCCGATGCACGGTGAACGTTCCGTCATGAACGGTGGTTCGTCAGCGCGAGCAGGGCAGCATCTCGATGGAGAGATCGTTTACGACTCCGAACCTTACGCCTCCGAATCGTATGCCAGTGAAGGCGAACACGGTTACTCAGGCGGATGCTCATGTGGCAGCACGGGTTGCGACGGAGGTTGTGACTCGATGGGTTGCAGCGGACACAGCTCCTGCGGATGCCGCTCTTGTAATGCCAAAGCTTGGCGCCCATGTCTCACACTTTGCTTCCCGCAAGACGGTTGGGCATCGTTTGAGTACTTGAGCTGGAATCAACGCGGCATGAGTTTGCCACCTTTGGTAACACGTAGCGATACTGGAACGACGCGTGCAAACGCTGGTGTACTTGGCCCAAACTCAACCGTTTTGTTCGGCGGCAAAAGTGTGCTCGACAACGGATTTAATGGCGGTCGGCTGCAATTTGGATTTTGGCTCGACAAGTGCCATCTCTGGGGCATCGGTGCTGAATATTTTGAGTTGAGCCAAGGGTCGGAATCGTTTAGTCAAAACAGCACAGGGAATCCCATCCTCGGTCGTCCGTTCTTCAACGTGTTAACCGGCAAGGATGACGCAGAGCTGATTGCTTTCCCGAATGTTTTATCAGGTACGGTGACCGCTCAAGCGACGAGTAAATTGACCGGCGCTGGGTTCCATCTGCGACGTCAGATGAGCTGCACCAGTGGATGTGGTCGTGACTGGTTCTGCGGTGGTAACTCGATGATACAGAGTCGCACTGACCTGCTGCTCGGATATCGATACCTGCAGTTAAACGAAGCGGTCAGTGTCAATGAAAACTTGGTCGGCGGAGCAACAGAACCAGGTCGCTTCTTGATCAACGATAAGTTTGACACGCTGAATCAGTTTAACGGTGTTGATCTTGGAATCCTTTACAATCGACGTCGCGGACTGTGGTCACTCGATCTGCTCGGTAAGCTTGCCGTTGGCAATACACATCAGGTCGTCGACATTCGTGGTACGACTCAAATCGATGGCGGAGCGGTCCAAACCGGCGGTTTGCTCGCTCAGACCAGCAACATTGGACGACACGAACGAGATCGCTTCTCCTTCTTGCCTGAACTCGGTGCAACGGTTGGTTACTATCTGACACCCAATTTCAAGCTCAAGGCTGGCTACTCGGTGATCTTTTGGTCAAGCGTAGTACGCCCCGGCGACCAGATCGATCTGGATGTCAACCCGAACTTCCTTCCGCCAACTGCGGTTCCCTTCACGGGACCTCAGCGTCCAGGATTCAAGTTTGTTGACTCTGATTACTACGTCCACGGTGCGAACTTAGGTGCAGAAGTCACTTGGTAAGGACGGTTCCATCAATAACTGTCCGGTTTTTGAAGTGGGATAGGCTTCCAGCCTGTCATAGCGAAAATGTTCAGCGGACTAGATTTTATGAGAATACCAGCCCGACGCCCGAGCGAGTGGTTGTCGGCTGATGGGATTGCCGGCAATCGGCTGATCCGAGTTTAAAAGCTGTCAAGAAATCTTGGTGACGGACATGACGATTGTCCGATATGTGACGAATGAATAGTCGCGGCATGTGGTTGCACGACTCCACGCATAGAAAATGAGACTGATGATGTTTAAGAGCTTACTTCGACGACTCACAGGCCGATCAACTCATACTCCGCGTCGCCGCGATGTAAAACGAAGCCTTCGGCTAGAACGTCTCGACAAGCGAGCTGTGCTAGCGGCTGACATCGGCCAAATCACCGGCACGACATTTCTCGATCTTGATGGCGATAACATTGTCGATACGGGCGAGGCACGTGGGGGTGTCACTGTCCGAATATTCCGTGACGGTGGCAATACTACTTTTAATGGTACTGCCGTTGGTACCGACGATACACTTGTCGCGACGTTAACCAGCGATACCACCGCCGGTGCGACACTGGGCACGTACGCTACTCCCGCCAACCTCGCCGACGGCAGGTACTTCGTTGAACAAACGACTGCGATATCAGGCAATCCGATTCCGGCCGTTATTACAGTGACGATCGACAATCGAATTCAGTTGATCGACGACTATTCAACGGGTGCTCAAAATATAACGGCGACGACGACGACCGCAGTTACTTCAAATGTCGCAGCCGCGTCCGCAATTGGTGGCCAACGCAATGTCCAAGCGAACTACACTGCGGGAACCTTTGGAATCGATTTGATCGTCGATACCGGGACGAGGCAATTAGGCATCGGCGCTGGTCCTGGAACAACTGGCAGCGGTTTGATCCAGTACGATGCCAGTCCAGACATCACTCTCGTTCCGACCGGTCTCAACCGTCAGTCGCTAGGCGGAGGAACACCGCTCCAAGCTATCAATCCAGCGGCACGCCTTATGTTGTCGACGATTTCTGAACCCGGAGCTTCAGCAACCATTACGGTATATACGAGCGCCACCTCATTCTCAACGTTTACTCAAGTTTTGCCGACATCTACGGTCCTAACGGACACCGGTATTCTTTTGTCCGCCTTCACCCAAGGTGGAACAGCGACTGCGCCTGCCGACTTTAATGACGTTGGCGCTATCGAGGTCGTTGTGACGCTACCAGCGGGAATCGACTCGTTTGTGAGCGTTGTCGAAACCGCTCGGCCAGACATCAAAACCGTCAACGTCCAGAACATCCAGCCGCTCACTATTGGCAACTTGGTTTTCCAAGACAACAACAATGACGGCATTTTCAATAATGCAGACGCGGGCATTGTCGGTGTCGATGTGCAACTGTTCAAGCTTGCTACGGCAGGCTCGGTTGTGAACCCCGCTGTCGATATCCCAATTGACACGAAGACGACGTTGGCCGGCGGTGTGTATTCGTTCACCAATGTTGAACCAGGATTCTACGCGATCGTAATTCCCGCAACGGAGTTTATTGCTGCCGCGACGCTTTCAGGGTTCGTTTCAAGCACGCCGACCCCTGAAACCGCTGGTGCCGATGCCAATGTCGACAACGATGACGATGGTCGCGTTGTAACCGGACAAACCTACATTGCATCCGGTGTAATCACGCTGGTATCCGGTGATGAACCTGGCGTGGGCGGTGGCAACACGAACAACACCTTTGACTTTGGCTTTGTTAATAACGCAGATCTTGGAATTACCAAAGGCGATGCGACGGTCACCGTAGCGACCGATGGCGGTCGGACGGCAACATTCCGAATTGACGTTATCAACAACGGTCCAAATACCGCGACCGGTGTTACAGTGATTGATACACTGCCTGTAGGATTCACTTTCGTTCGCGTAAGTAGCGTAACAGATCCGACCGCTGCGGCTCCGGGAGTCACTGGCACGCCCTCCCAAAACGGTCGCGACGTAACGATTAACTTAAGTAATATCGGTAGCACCGCTCAAACATCGTTCAACGTTATCGCAACAATCAACGCTACGGTTTTCGGGGATCAAACGAATTCTGCAACAGTAAGCGGCGCACAATCTGATCCTGTCTCGACTAATAACACCGATACTGGACTCGTCAACATTCCCGTCAATGATTTGTCGATTACAAAACAGCTTGAAACAACCGCTGGCGTGGTAATTTCAGCATCGCCACCGGGAACAACTACCGTTCGCACTGGCGATACCGTTGTCTATCGAATTGCCGTTGACAACGATATCGCGGACTCGGCACTGATCGATGATGTTGCGACCGGCGTAACAGTTGTCGACACGCTGCCCCTGGGAGTTACTTTCGTCAGCGCAACGCTCAATGGAGTTGCGATTGCGGGTAGTGCGTTCAATACACCCACCCGTCAATTGACCGTTCCCATTCCAACGGTGACTAAGGCCGTCGGAGCGGCCGACGCGACCATCCTGATCACGGTAACCATCGGTGCGAACACCACTGATCTCATTCAGAACGCTGCCGTCGTCACCAACCTGCCGGATACGGATAACGTCACCACAAACGACAATGCATCTGTTCAGAATGGTGTGACGAGGGCAATAGACCTTGCGGTGACGAAAGCCATTTCAACGGTAACCGGTGACGCGACTGCGGCTGTGCTTGGTGCGCCGGTGACATTTGTGATCACCGTTTCGAACCCGTCGACGACTGCAGCCAGCGATTCCGATGCTCGTGGTTTTACGGTTACCGATATATTGCCCACTGGATTGACGTTGGTTCCAGGTAGCTTTGTCGCTGGATCGTCCGGCGTGACGCTAGTAACCACGGGACAAACGCAGACCTTTACGAGCACGAACACGCTTGTTCGCGGTTCAACTGTATCCTTCAAGTTCAATGCAATTGTTGCCCAGTCCGCCGTAGCACCGATCATCAACAACGCCGACATCGTCCCCTTAAACACGGGAGATATCGATGTGAACGGGACCAACAATCGCGGTACGGCCACAATCACGCCCGCTCGCAACGTCGAGCTGGTGGTCACCAAAGATGACAACTTCACCGGCAACGCAACAGCCACGCCTGGTGGAAACATTACCTACACGATCGTGGTAAATAACACCGGAGTGAGCGACGCGACCAACGTTACGGTTACCGATACGCTGCCAGCAGGAGTGACCGCTACATCGATCACGCTCAATGGTGCTGCCATTACGGTTACTAACCCAGCGGCTGGCGTCTTGGCATTCACAATTCCATCGTTACCGACCAGTGCCGGCACCACTGGCGGTAATGCCAATGCGCTCACCTATACAGTCAATGCGACCATCGGAGCGACGGTAACAGCGTCAAGCATTACGAACACTGTTGTCGTCGGTGGCGGCGGCGTCAACGACTTGCCCGCAGGCAACACTGCGACGGTCTCAACTCCGCTGGCTCCGGTGTTCGACCTTGGCATCACGAAGTCAGGGCCGGCTACTGCGGTTCCTGGAAGTACGACCAACATCAGCTACACGATCACAGTGGCTAATGCCGCTGGCCCAAGTGCTGCGAACAATGCAACGGTCGTTGACACGCTTCCTGCTGGCGTGACATTCCTGTCAGCAACACTCAACTTAACAGCAATCACGCCGACGATCGCTGGACAGCAATTGACGTTTGCCGTTCCATCTGTAGGCGTTGGAACCAACAACAATCAGGTGATTGTTATCAATGCTCGCGTCACTGACGCCTCGTTGACCGGTACGATTGTGAACAACACAACGGTCTCTGCGACCGGTGAGGCCGGGCCACTTGCCAATACAGCAAGTTTCACGACAACGTTGAATCCAACTGCGGATGTCGGCGTCGTGAAGCGAGTCAACAGCGCCACTGCCGCGTCTGGCGGTTCATTGACCTACACCATCGAAGTTAGCAACACTGGAGCGTCCAGCGCCGCTGGAGTTGCACTTACCGATACGCTACCGACTGGTCTGACGTTTACGAGTGGTACCGGCCCTAATGGTCAAGTCTTGACCGCGACTGGTCAAACCGTGAACTTCGCTGCCATCGGAACGTTGGCACCGACGACCGCTCCTTTGAGCTATACCATCATTGCCGCGATCGGCAGCACGTTTACAGGCGCGATCGTGAATGTGGCTTCGGTGTCAACGACAACCAGCGAAGGTGCCAATACGCTGCCAAACACAGCCCAAGTTACCACTACGGTTGCCGTCGTTGATCCACTGACCGGATCGATCACCGGACGAACTTTCCGCGATGCCAATCGCAACGGACGATTTGACTCACCAGCGGACGTTGGAATCTCCGGCGTGACCATGCGACTTCGCAATACCGGAAACGCGACTGTGCTCCAAACCGCGACGACGGCAACTGATGGAACCTATTCGTTCACGGGGCTTGCCGCAGGTTCCTACGAAGTCGAACAAGTGCAACCCGCCGGAGTGAACGACGGTTTAGAACAAGCTGGCACTGCTGCCACACCCGCAGAGATCCCCAGCGGCATCATAGGTCCGATTGTGGTCGGACAAGGGGCAGCCCAAGCGGGCTTTAATTTCGCTGAAATCGAATTGCTCTCTAAGAGACGCTTCTTAGCATCAACACCCGGATAGTTTTGCATGGTCACCGCAGCAGAAGCGGTTGGCAAAAAGCCAAAGTCGAGTTTCGTCCTCCGACGGGAGCCGGTGAAGCAACTGGAGTGATGGATACGACCGAGGTCGTTGCAAAACACAAACGTGTGTAGACAAGAAGCGTAAAAACGCTCGGCCGCTGGGGGGTGGCCGAGCGTTTTTCTATTATTTCTAGTGTCGCCTTTCGCTCCGCGAAAGAGCGCACTTTCGCGGAGCCAAAGGCGACACTGAAGCCAGATCATTGACCAGAGACAAAGGGCAACGTAGGATCGCAGCGTCAAAATCGAGTGCGCTATGTTCCGATTGATCTACGAATGCCTACAATTGTTCGGGAACCCTATCTAATGACTTTCTTCACCCACCGTCTGGTCGCATTTTGCATGGCATCACTTGTCACTTGGGCTGCCTGCAGTTCATCCCAATCTGCCGAACCAGACTCACGCGTATTTGAACTGCGGGTTTACTATGCCGCCGAAGGAAAACTTGATGCACTTCATTCGCGCTTTCGCGATCACACAATGAAGCTTTTTGAAAAGCATGGAATCGAGAACATCGGATATTGGGTACCGATTGAAAATCCAGAACGCAAGCTTGTTTATTTCCTTGCCTATCCGAGCCGTGATGCAAGGGAGCAATCATGGAAAGCGTTCATGGCCGATGCAGATTGGCAAAAAGCATATAAGGCCAGTGAAGTCGATGGCGTATTGGTAGCGAAAGTTGAATCTAAGTTTTTCCAAGCGACCGACTTTTCTCCCTCCATCAAAGCCGAAGCCACCGGAGACCGTGTCTTTGAAATGCGATCCTATACCGCGTCTCCCGGTAATCTTAAGGCGTTAGAATCACGCTTCCGGGATCACACGTGCGCGCTCTTTGAAAAGCACGGCATTAACAATGTGGCCTATTGGACATTGATGAGTGATCAGGCAGGTGCTGACAACACTTTGGTCTATATCGTTGCTCACAAGAGCCAAGATGCTGCTAAAGAGAGCTTCGCTGCGTTCGGCAAGGACGCTGATTGGGTCGCCGCAAAAAAGGGATCCGAAGAAAAAGCTGGTGGCTCGCTGACGATTCCTAAAGGCGTACAGTCCCTCTTCATGCACGCAACCGACTATTCGCCAATTCGATAGTATTCGCTCAGGCCAATGCGAGGCTTTTAAAAATTTGCTAGTGTTGGCAAGAAGCCTTTGCGCAGATTTAATTCCATTGTCTCGCCGCGTGCGGGGCTTGCGGGCTGTATTGCATGATGCGCCGTTACTATTTGTTGGACTCAACCATGGAATTCGACTCCGCAATTCGGAATTGGCAGTCGGCCATAATCGCTGACGCCGAAGGCAAGCTGCAGAGATCCTTGAAGAGTTGCGAGAAGGAATTCATCACATCGCGAGCAGGATTCATCGCACTAGAAATGATTCACGATACGGTCAGAGCATCTGGTGCAACCGAACTTCAATCCTACTTAAGTTCAGATTGGCACCAGGATGAGTAGTCGAATGACTTTCCGCACATCTTAAAAGTTTGGAGTCTTGTTCGAGGTGCGGGGACATTGAGCCTCGTGTCACTGCTGGTTTGTTTGCTGCTGGCGGCGGTGTGCGTTGTTGGCGAGGCTTTGTTATTCCGTGGAATTTTGGATCTTCGTCGCGACCTAGCCATCACGCCGCAACGACTCATTGCCGTTGGCTGTCTTTGTGTTTTCGGGTTCGGCATGATGTTGCTTGAGTACCGCATCGGAGCGGGGCTTTATCGGCTCGGACGTCGCTTGGAAATTGCGCTGCGAGTTGAGTTTCTCAGCAAGATCCCGCGATTGCACGACCGTTACTTCCAGAGTCGTCCCACCTCCGACATGGCCGAACGCGGTCATTCGTTGCACCGAGCGCGGTTGGTTCCAAGCAGTGCAGGACAGTTTGTGCGTGTCGCCGCCACGATCATACGACGGCTGCGGCGATCGCTTGGTCTGAACCGGCTGCGGCACTCTACGCTTTCGTAGCCGCAGTTACTGCGATCCTGTTGCCGATCCTATTCCTACCAATGCTGCTACCAATGCTGCAAGGATTGGATCTGCGAGTCCGAACGCGGCGGCAAATGTGCTCAATGGAGGAAACGGCCAAGACGTGATTATCGGCGGTCTTCGACGACGGAGCTAGCGAATTGCGATCTATGCGGGGGTCAGGCACGAAGGTGCTTGCTTTGGCTTTGTTGCTGATGGCCTGACCGTCGTATAGATCGTGCGTTGAACTTTGTCG